>JANPAU010000387.1:0-2392 GCA_031430055.1 Akkermansiaceae bacterium
ACCGCCCGGCGTCAGGATCACGCGTTCGGCAGCTCGTTCGTAAAGGACTGCAATCAAAGCCTCGAACAATCTCCACGAAAGCCGCAGTGCCGCGGCAAGATCGAGTGGGGTAGGCGGCACGGACGTGGCAGAGGGAGCGAGAACACTCGCAATAAGTTCCGAATCCGTGACGGATTGGGGAGGAACCAGACCGAGCGCACCTTGGAGTCCGCGCTTCTTCTCAATCAGACCATGCAGCACGTCATCGAATGACCGGCGCTCAGGATTTGGATGGCGAGCGGCAGGAAGATACACCGTCACTGCGCGAGTCTGGCCGATTCGATAAGCGCGATCTGTGGCTTGGTCTTCCTTCGCAGGATTCCAGTGACGCTCAAGGTGAATGACGTGATTAGCCGCGACGATGTTTAGACCCGCTCCCGCAGCAATCGGGGAAAGGATACAGATGCCGAATCCGTCCCTTCGGCTGAATTGCTCGATCAAACCGAGTCGCGTTTCCTCTGGATCATGGCGCGACGTGGCTTTTGTATCGCCGTTAATGATCGGTACATTGATGCCGTGAATCAGCGCGAGGTGACGCGCGAGAGCCTCTTGAAGTTTCTTTTGTACGCAAAAGACCAGCACTTTTTCTCCGAGCGGCTTGATCTCATCCAGCCGCCGCAAAAGCCACGCTAATTTGCCGGAACGCTCAAGCATCACGCGCGAGTCCCGTTGGTTGACGGCATTACCAATGGTGCCGCCCGCAAGCAAGTCAGGATGCAGCGAAACTTGTCGAAGCTGCCAAAGCGCTGCGAGTTGCCGGTTCTGGCGCACGGGGCTGGTCTCGGTGGTAGGGTCTTCGCCTTGCGCACTGGCGATGATGGTGTCATAGGCGATCACTTGCTCGGCAGTCAACTCCACGGGGACTGCTTGATTGTGTCCGCTTTTCTTGGGCAAGCCAGTCAACTCATCCTCCTTCATTCGGCGCATCATCAATTCGCCAACATGGGCACGTAGCCGCAAGCCGATTTCTCCCATGTTCTCGGGCTGACGAATCATCGGCGTAATCCAGTTCTTGCGAAACTCAACGAACGAACCAAGCGGACCAGGCTCAGAAGTATCGAGGATCGACCAGAAGTCACCGAGATGATTCTCAACCGGTGTGCCAGTAAGCGTCAGCCTAAATAGCGCCTTGAGGGACTTGGCTGCGATAGTCTGGAGAGCGTTCGGATTTTTGATGTTTTGCGCCTCATCAAAAATCGCTGCGCTCCACTCGGCCTTGGCAAACGAGAAACGGTAATCGCGCAGCGTTTGATAAGTTGTCAGCACGCAGCTACCTGGAAGGTCGAGGCTTCGCTCGGTCCCGTCACCGAAGCCGAGTCCGTATTCCAACACTTCCCCCGGAACCGCTTTGTCGCGGCTTCCTGGGCGACGACGCACCCGATTCAATTCCCCATCGGATTGCGCGATCAGAACACGGCAAAACACTGAGTTTCCTTCCCCGTAGCTTTTCTCGATTTCTGCCTTCCAGTTTTCTAGCAGCGAAAGCGGGGCAACAATGAGCACGGCTGGTGGCTCCCCGCCGACCGTCGCACGCCAGAGATCGAACCATTCACGCAAGAAAATGAGAGTGCTGAAGGTTTTGCCGAGTCCCATGTCGTCCGCAAGCAAGGCACCCGCACCTAGACCGGATAGTTCGTCGCGACACTCTCGGCGGAGCATGGCACGACGGGCGTGGCGGAGGAGCCAGAGTACGGCAGCCTGCTGGTGGCTCATGGGCATGCGAGCGTAGCGCGCAAAGTCCGGCTCTGAGGAATCCTGATCCATTTCAGGATCGCGCCAGCCGAAAATCAAGTCGGTATCATTGGAGATGATCAATGGAACCACTGACTTCGTGTCATCATCTTCATCGTCGCCCGGTTGAGTGCCGTCATCTCCTCCCGACCCGTCTTTCTCATCATCCGCTCCACGGGACTTCTTCTCCGGCTGTGGCTTCTTACCAAACCAGTCTTCGCTCTCCTCCCACATCGAACCTGCATAAGCAGCTTTCCAAAATCCGATGCCCGTAACTCGCGGGCTAAACTCTGTTTCGATGTCTGGGAAGATGTGTTCTGCCATCCATGACGCTGGGTCTTTTTGGAACGCCGCCACCTCTGCCTTTGGCACCCGCCCACGTTCGACCAATGCGCGGGCCTGCCGGGTTTGTATCGGGTCAAGGAGGACAATGGTCTGTCCCACGCGAAGCACCGCTCGCGGCGCATTGCCCGACATCTGTCCAAGGCGTTGCTCAATTTCATCCGCACTTAAACCAGGAAAGTCGCCACTGACCATCGGACGCAAAATGAGATCCCCGCTGCCAACTTCTGGCCGAGCATCAATGCTGAGGTCCTGCGCATTGGCGATGAGCATTTCACCG
>JANPAU010000388.1:0-6941 GCA_031430055.1 Akkermansiaceae bacterium
GTTTTCGCTGCTTCTGACACCTCTATCAGTTGCTCAGGATGAGCTACGTCCGACATTGGAAACGACTTACAATGCTTGGCGGGAATCGATGATCCGGCGCGATGCCTCTGCTTGGCAACGGGTGACAGCAGAACATCGGCGAGCGGAAGTCCGCAATCGGATCGTTTCTGAAAAGAGGGCATTTCCGGCGATGGTATTTGAATTACCAGCACCGCCACCGTCACTACAAGGACTCAAGTTTCTCGAAGCGAAGCAAAAAGGCGCGACCGCCAAAGCCTCCTATTTTGGAAAAATCGACTTCTCGGTGGGAGGGGATCCCACCGAGAATTTGCTCGTCCTTTCTTTCGTCAAAGGCAGCGGTGGCTGGCTCTACGATCGCGCGGATTTCGTGAATCTTGCGGCGCTTGGGACGGTGCGCAAAGAACTGGCGGCGGGAAATCTCAAGTATTTGAAAGAAACTCCGGAAGCGCAGCCATCGGGCGAGATCCCACCGACTCCGATCGCCGCACAGCCGGCGAAGTATATCACCAAGGTCTATGCGTTTTGCCCAGGACGCGAGGTCAAGGTGCAGATCAACAAAATCAGCCGCCACCGCTTTGCGAATGCCAAGGAAGCTGAGATTGTCATCGGAGGTGCCGTGGACGGCACGAACGAAGTGCAATACTCGATCAAAAAACTTGAGGGTGCCACTGGCAAGGAAGCGATGACCTTACGGGTGTATTTATTTTCCGAAGTTGAGGGCGTAAAACCCATCAAGGTTTTCGAATACCAACTTGCTGCGGGTGAAGCTCACAAACCTTTTGGAACCGCCACATTTGTCGTAGATGCGAGCACAGTGGCAGCACTCAAAACGAAATAGGCTTTTTCAAGGCGTGGCAGGGTTGGGCAATAGTTTGAGGCTTTGCTGAGGATAGCCTGAGGTTTTGCGCGTTCGATTCCGCATTACATTTATTGTAACAAGTGAACATCCAGAGGAGTTTGGCCTTTCTAAGCTGGATTTTGCTCAAAGAACCCATTTTCATCGCTGCCGATGAATCAGCTTCAACGTGACGTGGCCAATCTCATGGCCGATTCCAAAGGTCGGATTGGGAAATCGAGACGGCCCATCTTTCGAATTTACGAAATCCACGCAGCGATCCGCAGCGGCAGCTACCCGAATTGCTCCAAGCTTGCGGAGGAGCTCAGCGTTCAGAGGAAAACGATTCAGCGCGACATCACCTTCATGCGGGACGAACTCAAACTGCCGATTAAATATGCAGATAATCTGCATGGTTTCTACTACGATTCTGACGTTTCGGATTTCCCGGTTTTCCAGACTACCGCCGAAGAACTCGCCGGGCTCTTCCTTGCTCGCACCGCCCTGGAATCCGTTCGCGGAACTCAGCTGGCTGAGGTCATGCAGAAGGCGTTTGCCAAGCTCACCCGCGGGATGTTGGGGCAAATTCAGTTCGCTTGGAGTGACTTAGACGAGGCCTTCTCGCGAAAATCCATCGAGCAACGTCCACGAGATGTGAAACTCTTTGGAGAAATTGCTCAAAGCGTTTTAAATGAGTATATTACAACCTTTTATTATCGGAAATTAGGCGCGGATTCTGCCGAACTCAGGCGGGTCGAACCGCTGCATCTTGGCGAAGTGGATGGCGGCTGGTATCTCATTGCACAGGACTTGGAACGCGGCGCTTTGAGGACATTTGCACTGCCGAGAATCAGCCGTTTTAAGGTGACTACAAAGAAGTTCACAAGGCCTGAAAATTTTATTGGAAGCGAATATTTGAAGCAATCGTTTGGTGTTTGGAGCGTCGCCGGTGACTACTCCCGCCAGGTCGTCCGCGTAGAGTTGAAAGACTACGCCGCACGACTGGCCCAAGAACGACGGTGGCATCCCACGCAGGAGATTTTCCCTCTGAATGCGAAGAGCACGCGGGTGGAGATCCGCTTCGAAATCGGCCGCCTCGAGGAGGTTTTGCGTTGGGTGCTGAGCTTTGGGAGCCAAGCAAAAGTGCTTGGTCCGCCGGACTTGGTCAAATTGGTGAAATCAGAAATCGAAGCGATGCGCGGGCTGTAAATCCGCAAACATTTCAGGCAATATAGACTGTCGGTGGCGATTCCTTGGTGCTGAGTGGTGGATTGACATTTTTTGAAATCGCCACCTGAGTGCCATCGACAAACCTTCCTTCATTCCTACGATTCAACTCATGCGTCGCTATATTTTACCCGTATTTATTGGCTTACATCTGACAGCCATCGCCGAACCCGAGGCCGCAAAGCCACAGGAAGTTCTCAAAAAAGAGGAAGAAGCCGCCAAACCGCCAGCACCGATCGTGAAGGAATTTTCCGTGATGATCGATGGCAAGAAAATCCCTTACAAGGCAACGACTGGGAAATTACAGATCAAGGACGATGAGGGGAAAGCCCGGGCCTCGATTTTTTCCGTCAGCTACGAGCGAACTGACGTGAAGGACTCGACCACGCGACCCGTGATGTTCGCTTTTAATGGCGGTCCTGGCTCATCGGCAGTCTGGCTGCACATCGGCGTGCTTGGGCCGAAAATCATCAAGCTTCCAGGCGACGGTACCACAGCCCCTTTCCCGCCTGCTCGCGTGATGGACAACCCTTTGAGTATCTTGGATGTCTGCGATCTTGTTTTCATCGATCCAGTTTCCACGGGATACAGCCGTGCCGAGAAGGACGTCAAAGCTGGAGATTTCCACGGCCTGGATGAGGACATCGAATCCGTCGGCGACTTCATCCGGCGCTGGATCAGCGAGCACGACCGCTGGGCATCGCCTAAATTTCTCCTTGGCGAATCATACGGTGGGGTTCGGGCGGCCGGACTGGCGAGTCATCTACAATCGCGCTATGGAATGAGTCTCAATGGCGTGGTCCTGCTATCGTCGTTACTCGACTTTTCGACGCTTCAACCCGCTCAAGGCAACGATCTGGCTTATCAAGTTTTCCTCCCTTCCATGACTGGCGTGGCTCATTTCCACGGAAAAATCAAGGGTGACCGAGACGCACTGGTCAAGGAAGCCACCGAGTTTGCCTTCGGCGACTATGCCGCAGCCTTGCTTAAGGGAATCACTCTCGACGCTGCGACGCGGGCCTCACTGGCCGAGCACTTGGCGAAGTATTCTGGAATCGATGCGGCAACTTGGCTGGCGCATGATCTCCGGCTGGATTCTACTTTTTTCCGCAGTGAGCTGCTGCGTAAAGAGGGCAAAGTGCTCGGTAGATTCGACGGTAGAGTCGCGTGGGATGCTACGGACAAGGCGGCCCAAACGCCAAATTATGACCCGTCATATTCCTTAGCTTATGGGGCATTTTCCACCGCCATGTTGGATTTTCTCGGTCGTGAATTGGCTTATAAAGAAGATCAGCCCTACGAAATTCTTACCGGAAAAGTCCAACCGTGGCGCTGGGATGCCAGCAATGAGGTGGTCAACCTCAGCGACCGCCTTTCGACCGCGATGAGAGATAATCCCCATCTGCGCGTGCTCGTTATGGGCGGATACACGGATCTCGCGACACCACCGGAAGGCGTAGCCCACTCGGTCCGGCACATGCTGAATCTGCCGGAAAATGTCCGCAAAAACATCACATCGACCTTTTACGATGGCGGGCACATGTTTTATCTCAATCCTCCTGATTTGGTGAAATGCCGGGCTGACATCGTGGACTTCATCAAGGGCGTAACTCCCTGAGCGTGGCAGTGAAATGTCTCACTGTTTGGGGTTCCAAGTCCCCACGGCCAGCTGGTTGTCCTTCAGGAAAAGCCCGAGACCGATGCCTTCGTGAAGTTCGACAGGGACCAGCAGTTTCTTGTCTTCGGTTTGAAAAGTCAGGCGCGCGCCGATTGCCAAGTCCTTGTCCACTCGTGCGCAGCTGTTATCCGGCAGGCTCACCCACAAGCCTCCTGAGGTAAGACTTGCGCCAGCGCTCCGCCCCTGTCCCTGGGAATAAGAAAATCATCCGAATCGTCGTTGGAAATTTCATCTTTCATCTCGTATCAAGCTTCGCCTCCATTTTCAAGTTCCCGTCCGTTTTTTCTCCTCCTCCAGGGAAATGTCCCCTATCCAGTGCCCGACTCGCTTTTCATGGACTATTCCTCGCTCATTCTTAAACGTCGCGACCGCTTCTCAGAGCTGGAGGAAGCTGTCGGCGATCCTGAACTTTTCGCGGATCCCAAGCGCGCTACAGAGATTCTACGCGAGCACGGCAAGCTCAAACAAACCCTAGCGCTCTGGGAAAAAATCGAGAGCTCAAAACGTCATCTCGCAGACAACCAAGAGCTTGCAAAATCCGACGATCCTGACTTTTCCGCGATGGCTGCTGAGGAAATTCCCGGCCTCGAGCGCGAGATCGAAAAGCTCGGCAGCGAGCTTCAATACGCCCTACTCCCCGCCGATCCCAACGAAGACCGCGATGCCCTTGTCGAAATCCGCGCCGGTGCTGGCGGCGATGAAGCATCCCTTTTTGCTGCCGAACTGATGCGCATGTATCAGCGCTACTCGGACATACGGGGGTGGAAATGCGAACATTTGGAAAGCAGCCCCTCCGAAGTCGGGGGCTTCAAGGAGGTGATCCTCAAGGTCACCGGGCAAGAAGTTTTCCGCTATCTAAAATATGAATCCGGAGTCCACCGCGTCCAACGAGTCCCCGCCACTGAGACCCAGGGCAGAGTCCACACGTCCACCGTCACCGTGGCCGTTCTGCCTGAAGCCGAGGAAGTCGATGTCGAGTTGAAGCCAGAGGATCTCCGCATCGAAGTCTGCCGTGCCGGTGGTGCAGGCGGCCAGCACGTCAACCGCACCGAGTCCGCCGTCCAGATTTTCCACCTGCCCACGGGGCTTTACGTGCGTTGTGAAGATGGCCGCTCGCAAATCAAGAACAAGGAAATGGCCCTCAAAATCCTCCGTTCCAAGCTCTACGAGCAAAAACTCCGCGACCAGCAGGAGGCCTACTCCAGCCACCGCCGCTCACTGATCGGCTCGGGTGATCGTTCGGAAAAAATCCGCACCTACAATTTCCCCCAGAGCCGCATCACTGATCACCGCATCGGCTTCACCTCACACAACCTCACTGGCGTCATCGCTGGCGATCTCACCGAGTTCACTAACGAACTTCAGAAAACCGAGATGGACGAGCGTCTCGCTGAAGCCGGGTTGTGAAAATCGATTTCATTCGTAATCCGTTAGTCATCGGGTGATGAGCTGGATTCATGTGAACCCATGAATTAAATCAACCTTGGTTCTGATGTTTTCGGGAATTTGGCATCCCAGCCGCTAAGAGGGGTGTCCATGGTAGCCCTTAGCCGCAATTTACTCACTCCACCCAAGCTCCGGCTCGGCTTCGTCCCGCTGAGTGATTGTGCGCCACTCGCGATCGCCCAAGAAACGGGAATCTTTAAACGGCATGGGTTAGATGTGGAACTCACGAGAGAACTCGGCTGGGCCAGCGTGCGCGACAAGCTCATCTACGGGCATCTTGATGCCGCTCAATCCATCGCTGGCATCGCGCTCGCGCTGGGACTTGGAATCAATGAAATGCGCTGCGAAGTTGCCGTGCCGTTAGTGCTGAATCTTCATGGTAATGCGATCACGATTTCCACCGAGATCGGTCTCGACAAGATCGGTCGTGGCGAAGAACTAAGGAATTTCCTCACTTATGGCTGGAAGAAAGAACGCCCGTTCACACTCGCCGTTACCCATCGCTACTCCTCGCACTACACCTTGTTGAAATCGTGGCTGGCTCGCTACGGGGTAACTTCTCCAGAACTTGTGGAAATCATTTTTTTACCGCCTTCGCTGATGCCACGTTCATTGGCATCTGGCCACATCGACGGTTATTGTGTGGGCGAGCCATGGAATTCCGAGTCGATCATCGCAGGCACCGGCTGGTGTCCAGTGACCTCGGCGGAAATTTCCCGCAACCATCCTGAGAAGGTGCTCATCATTTCCGGCAATTACCTGCGGGAGCAAAAAGACGATTCAATCGCGCTGGTTTCTGCCTTAATCGAAGCCTGTGAACTCTGCCAGAAAATAGAGTTTCGCGAAGAGTTAATCTCAATTCTCGCGCTCAAGATCTACACCGGTACGACTCCTGAAGTGCTGCGCAATAGCCTCGGTCCCATCTTTAATTCCGGCGTGGACCGCGTCAGCGCTCAGGGCTTTCACATCTTCCATGGCGATTCCACGAATCGCCCGAGCATGGACAAGGCCTCATGGGTTCTCTCAGAACTACGTAACGCCGGCATGATTCCCGAAGGCACCTGTGGCGCACTCTCTAGGATCTTCCGCGAGGATCTCTACCACGCTGCCGAACAAAACCTTCACGGGTGCAACTCACAAGTCTCCATCTAACCCAACTACGCGATCTATTTTTCTATGTATCACCCGACTTCTGACGGCTCACTCAATCTGCTCGATTTCAAAGCGCCCGCGATCCGCACTCTGCATACCACCTGGTTCGCCTTTTTCATGACCTTCGTGCTGTGGTTCGCCCACGCACCATTCAAGGGTGCCTTGGTCACGGCTTTCCAGATGACCGATGCCCAGTGGAAAGCGCTACTCATCCTCAATGTAGCCCTCACGATTCCCGCACGGATCGTCATCGGCATCCTCGTCGACAAGTTCGGCCCACGAGTGACTTTTTCTCTGCTGCTGATGATTTCTGGTATCCTGTGCGTTCTCTTCGCACTTTCTAACTCATTTGAAATGCTCGCCTTCACCCGTTTCCTGATGGGCTTTGCGGGCGCAGGCTTCGTCATCGGAATCCGTCTGGTCGGAGAATGGTTCCCCGCCCGCCAAGTCGGTCTGGCAGAGGGAATCTACGGTGGATGGGGGAACTTCGGTTCCGCCGCTGCGGCCATCATCCTACCCTCAGTCGCACTCCTCTTCGGTGTGAGGATGGCTGGCGCTATGCCTTCATGTCCGCCGGCGCGG
>JANPAU010000389.1:0-3504 GCA_031430055.1 Akkermansiaceae bacterium
AACAGCCTGATGCGCGGGAGCTCTTCCGGACCTGCTTCCTCCATGGCGGAGGGGCCTTCGAAAAGCCCGAGTTCGTCACCTTCCAGCTCCGCGTCGTAAGCTCCGTGGCCGGGTTTTTCCTCGAAGGAAATCGCCACCGCCGCCGCCGAGTTCTGGATGTCCTGCGGCAGGACCTTGATCAACGCCTTCAATTCCTCATCCGCCCAGGTGCTCAGTGTTTCAAAATCCATGGGGCTTGAATTAGCGTCTCGCCGCTTCCGACACAAGGGAACTTCCTGAATTCCGACACACTGCCAGTCTATCACCTGTCGAAGTCGTTGAAACCAAACCCGCAAGTGATGCAGGCCTTCCTGCCTACCATCCATGGGACAGGATGTATTTTGGAGATGAAGAACAGGCAGGAATGCCTGTGTCACTTCAGCCCTTGATTTCCAGAAGCATCTGCGGGTTGTTCGGGAATTTCTTGAGGAAGAACAACAGGCGCTCCATCGCTTCAGCCGGGCGGTGGCCGGAGAGGCCGCGGCGGATCAGGTGGATCTTGTGGAGCATGTGATCGGCTAACAAGAGTTCTTCGCGGCGGGTGCCGGACTTGAAGATATCGACTGCTGGATAGATATAATTTTCCGCGATCTTACGGTCGAGCACGAGTTCCATGTTACCGGTGCCTTTGAACTCCATGTAAATGGCTTCGTCGGCTCGGGAATTCGTCTGGATCAGGGCGGTGGCCATGATAGTCAGCGAACCGCCGCCGCGGGTATTTCTAGCGGCAGCGAACAAACGGCGCGGAACTTCGAGTGCGCCGATGGTGAGTCCGCCGGATGCGGTACCTCTGCCACGGCTGTTCATGTTCCCATTGTAAGCGCGAGCAAGACGGGTGATGGAGTCCATGATGAGGAAGACATCTCTACCCGCTTCGACGAGGCGCTTCGCCCGCTCGATGGCGATCTCGGCGATGCGAGTGTGGTTGCGGGCCTGCTCGTCATTGGAGCTGGCATAGATTTCCGCACCTGGCAGCGCGCGGCGGAACTCGGTAACTTCTTCCGGGCGCTCATCGACGAGCACGACCATGAGGTGAATGGCCTCGTCATATTTTTCCCGGATCGCTTCCGCCATGTGGAGCAGGAGCGTGGTTTTCCCCGAACGGGGGGGAGAAACAATGAGGCCGCGTTGGCCACGACCGACTGGGGCCATGATGTCCACGACGCGGGTGGTGAAGCGCTCGGGCGTGGTTTCGAAGCTGATGCGGCGGGTCGGGTTGATCGCCTTGAGTTCGTCGAAATGCGGGAGCTTGGACGCCTCCTCGGGCGCGAGGTCATTAACGAGGGTGATTTCGACGAGCTGCGGGCCACGCGGGCCTTCTTGATAGACGCCGTGAATCCACTGACCGAGGCGGAGGTTGTATTTACGAATGATTTCCGGCGTGACAAAGACGTCGTCGCGAGCTTGTTCAAAGTTTTTTCCGGGGATGCGGAGAAAGCCGAAGCCTTTTGGGGCGAGTTCGAGCAGGCCGTTCGCTTCGATTTTCGGGCCGGTCAGTAAGCCGGGGCGGCGGTCTTCCGAATCGTTGTGGTTGGGCGGGCCATCATTGCGCTGGCGGGTGTGGGGATTCGGTTGGCGTCTGCCGCCTTGTTGTTCCTGTTGCTCGCCCTTGCGGCGCTTGCGCTTGTCGCGGCGACGCTTGCTGCGGCTCTCGCCTTGTTGTCCTTGGCCACCGTTGGGTGGTCCTGAGTCATTGCGGTTTTGTGGGTCGCGTTGCTGGAAATTCTGGGGCTGCCCTCCTTGTGGCGGGCGCTCGCGGTTTGGGGGGGGGGCGGGTTGACCTTCGCGATTGGGTGGCGGCGCGATGACTGGAGGAAAAGGGGTGGATTCCGGCGGGGTCGGCGGGCGGGCTGGTGCTGGCTCACGCGGGGTAACAGGACCTCCACCGGGCACGCGGCCGAAGCGGCGGCCTGGATTTTCGGCGGATGGTGGCTCGGACTCGATGGGGGCGGCTTCTGGGGCGGTTTTTTTTGCCCGTGATGGCCGTGGCGTGCGCGGAGCAGTAACGGCTTCGGGAGCTTGGACGGATGACAACTCAGTCTTGAGATTCGCAGGCTCGGCCACGGACTTGGCAGCTGCTTTCTTAGCGGCCACTTTTTTTACGGCGGTTTTTTTGACGGCGACCTTCTTCGCCACTGCCTTTTTGGCGACGATCTTGGTGGCTGTTTTAGCAGCGACTTTCTTGGTGGCGCGCTTGGCGACTGGGGCATCGTCAACACTTGATGAAGAGGTTGATGCGGGGTCCTGACTGGTATTATTGCTCATCCGGAATCGATTGAAAGGTAGAAGGGTGCGGGGGGCAGGCGGACAAGCATAAGGACTTGTTTCTTTGCGCCACAGGGTAAGAGAAGACGTTTCTGCGGGTGAGCCGGGGTGATTCGCTTGGAGGGCTTCCAAGGTCCGGCTGGGCAGGTGGGCGTCAACCCAAGTGATTTTTCGGAAATACGACTGAAAACACCGTTCCGTCATTCCGACGGGCAGAGACTGTGAGAGGTGGGATCTCTTGGCAATCCAAATTTTCGAGTTCAGCACCGGGACAAATGCCTGCCTGTCCCAATCATCTCAGGAAGATTTTGCAAGTTGCCGAATCAAGAGCGCAGTGTCAGACTTTTCCCATGAAATCGAATCGTGCATATTTACTAGTCGTTTTCGGCGCTTTGATTGTCCCCTTGACCGCACAAAATGCCAAGGTGGAACCAAAGGTCGAAGAAAAAGCCGAGGGCAAAGCGGATATCCCGCAAGATTTACTGGATAATACTCATGTGCGTGAGGAATTGGCCGTGAACGAATATACAGCTCCTTTGATTTCCAAGCTGTTCGATACTTTGCAGTTCTTGATGCCGTTACCGATCGCGGAGGTGGCCCGCAAGATGCCGCCACGGATGTCTCAGGACCGGGCGGACTTGGCGATCGAGCTTGGGTTCCTGATTGCAGATGGTTTCTTAGTGGTGCAGGCGGAACAACTCGATCAAGTGCCGGAGCTGGCCAAGGATTTGACCCGTTACGGCAAAGCACTTGGCGCCGGAGATCGGGTGAACCGACATGCCGCGAGTTTGCTAGAGAGCGCGAAGAACAAGAATGTGGAGCAACTGAAAAAGGAACTCTCCGCGACTCAGAGAGACGTGGAAGTGGAATTGGTCAGCCTGAAAGATGCGGACTTGGCCCACTTGATTTCGCTTGGCGGTTGGATTCGCGCCCTCGAGGTTGCCACGGTCGCCGTCGATAAACAATTCTCCGTCGAGCGCGCCCGCAAGCTGATGCGGGAAGACATCGCCGACTATTATACGGAGTCTGTCGCCGGTCTGGAGCCAAGGATTTCCGAGCGGCCTAACTACCTTGCTATGCGGGATTTGCTTGCCGGACTTCGCACGGAGATGGTGCTTGAAGATGGCAAGGAGCCGACTCCCGAATTGATGATTGAGATCCGCAAACAAGCGGCAAAACTGGTGGAACTCGCACTGCAAC
>JANPAU010000390.1:0-3268 GCA_031430055.1 Akkermansiaceae bacterium
AAGATGTCCCGGAACCCGTCGCAGGCATCAATGATGTGTTGATCAAGGTCCGAAAAACCGGGATTTGCGGTACCGACCTGCATATTTACAACTGGGATACATGGGCTCAAAAGACGATTCCCGTGCCGATGGTCGTCGGCCATGAGTTCGTCGGTGAGGTGGTAGAAGTCGGCTCGAATGTGAGCGATTTCCACGTCGGTGAAATCGTCAGTGCGGAAGGTCACGTGGTGTGCGGACGTTGTCGGAACTGCCTCGCCGGGCGGCGCCATCTCTGCAAGGACACCATGGGCATCGGAGTGAACCGCACGGGTGCGTTCGCCGAGTTCATCAGCGTGCCGATGACCAATGTCTGGCATCACCCGGCGGATGTGGACGAGGATGTTGCCGCGATTTTTGATCCCTTTGGAAATGCCGTCCACACCGCGCTCTCATTTGATTTGCTTGGAGAAGATGTGCTTATCACTGGCGCCGGGCCGATCGGAATCATGGCGGTAGCGGTCGCCAAACACGCCGGAGCCCGCCATGTGGTGATCACGGATGTGAATGACTATCGCTTGGATCTCGCGAAGCAGCTCGGCGCCGATGTGGCACTCAACGTCACCAAGGGCAGTCTTGCCGAGGTGAGGAAATCCCTGCGCATGAAGGAAGGCTTCGATGTGGGGCTGGAAATGAGCGGAAATCCGGGCGCATTCCGCGACATGATCGACTCGATGTGCCATGGCGGAAAAATTGCCATGTTAGGGATTCCCAGCGAACCGATGCAGATCGACTGGAACAAGGTGATTTTTAACATGCTCACCATCAAAGGCATTTACGGCCGTGAGATGTATGAGACGTGGTATAAAATGAATGTCATGCTGGAAAGCGGATTGGACATCAAGCCAGTGATCACCCATCGCTTCGGTGCGGATGATTTCGAAAAAGGCTTTGCAGTCATGAACTCCGGGATGAGCGGAAAGGTTGTGCTCGACTGGTCAGTATTCCATTAACTTCTAACGATGAACACTCCATTTACCCAACATCTTCAGTCCCAACTCGATAGTATTCGCGAGGCAGGCACCTACAAGCACGAGCGCCAGCTCTCGACTCCCCAAGGATCCATCGTCTATGCAAATGGTCGTGGGCCGTTGCTCAACATGTGCGCCAACAATTATCTGGGGCTCGCACATCATCCAAAAGTGCAGCAGGCTGCGCATGAAGCGCTCGAAAATTGGGGCTATGGCCTCGCCAGCGTGCGATTCATTTGTGGCACTCAGGACGTTCATAAGGAACTCGAAACCAGTCTGAGTGACTTCCTCGGCACGGAAGATACCATTCTTTACGGCTCTTGTTTTGATGCGAATGGCGGTTTGTTCGAAACCCTGTTAGGCCCCGAAGATGCGATCATCAGCGATGCGCTCAATCACGCTTCGATTATCGACGGCGTGCGCCTGTGCAAGGCCATGCGCTTTCGCTACAATAACTGCGACATGGCCGACTTGGAGGCCCAACTCATCGCGGCGGACGCCAAGGGCGCGCGTTACAAACTGATCGCCACTGATGGAGTTTTCTCGATGGATGGCGTCATCGCGCCGCTCAAGGATATTTGCGACTTGGCAGATAGATATAACGCGCTGGTCATGGTGGATGATTCCCATGCCGTGGGCTTCTTGGGTAAACACGGTCGTGGCACTCATGAGCATTGCGGAGTGATGGATCGCATCGACATGCTCACCGGCACCTTGGGCAAAGCGCTTGGCGGCGCGAGTGGCGGCTACACCAGTGGGCGTAAGGAAATCATCGAGCTGCTGCGCCAGCGCTCGCGGCCTTACTTGTTCAGTAATACGCTTGCCCCGATGATCGCTGGAGTGTCGCTGGAGGTGATCCGGATGCTGAAGGATTCCACCAGCCTGCGCGATACGCTGGAGAAAAACACCCGTTATTTCCGCCAGGCGATGACTGAGGCAGGCTTCACCATCACGCCGGGCGAGCACCCGATCGTGCCAGTCATGTTAGGCGATGCTGCCTTGGCCGGGAAATTTGCGGATGCCATGCTGGAGCGCGGAGTCTATGTGATTGGTTTCAGCTACCCGGTCGTGCCACAGGGGAAAGCCCGCATCCGGACTCAGATCAGCGCGGCCCACAAGCAGGAGGATCTGGAAATGGCCGTGAAGGCATTCATCGAAGTAAAGAATCAGCTGGGCTTGTAGAGACTCGTGCTGGGTTCTTCTCCGGTATCTGAACCTTCGATGAAAATCACCACAAATAAGTAGCCATGAGTCTAAAGCCCGAGCCTGAGGCAACGCTTGATGACGTCAAGCAACTCGGGCTGTGGGCTGCGCTCGGGAGTTTGGGCACATGATCGTAATTAATTCAAGCGGTTCCACCTTACCTTTCCAAGCCAAACTATTAAACACGCTATGAAAATCACCCGTATCCTCGCTTATCAAGTTGATCTCCCGCTGTATGAAACCACTTACAAATGGTCCGGCGGAAAGTCAGTAACTGTTTTCGACAGCACCATCGTCGCCGTGGAAACTGACGATGGACTCGTTGGCTACGGCGAAGTTTGCCCGCTCGGGCCATTCTATCTGCCCGCATATGCCGAAGGTGTCCGTGCCGGAATCAAGGAACTTGGACCTCATCTCATTGGCTCCGATCCGCGCGAATTGGGCAAACTCAATCTACTTATGGACGCGGCACTCAAAGGCCATCCGTATGTGAAGAGCGGCATCGACATCGCCTGCTGGGACCTCCTAGGCCAATCGACTGGTCTCCCAGTCTGCGTGCTGATGGGCGGTCGCTACGGCGAAAGTATCCGGCTTTACCGCGCCATCTCTCAAGAATCGCCGGAGGAAATGGCAGCGAAGGTTGCTAACTACCGCGCCCAAGGTTACTCGCGATTCCAACTCAAAGTCGGTGGCGATCCAGATACGGACATCGCCCGCATCCACGCCGTCTCGGCAGAAATGCAGCCCGGCGAGCGCCTCGTGGCAGATGCGAACACCGGCTGGTCCCAGCACGAAGCCGTCCGCGTGGTCCGCGCCGTCCGCGATCTCGACGTTTACATCGAGCAGCCTTGCCTCAGTTATGAGGAGTGCCTCGCGGTCCGCCGTCAGACCGACCATCCCTTCGTCATGGATGAAAACATCGACAATCTCGACATGCTACTGCGTGCAAAAGGCGACCTCGCAATGGACTTGGTCAATTTGAAAATCAGCAAACTCGGTGGTCTCACGAAAATCAAACAAGCGCGTGATCTCTGCGTGACGATGGGCATTGCCATGAC
>JANPAU010000391.1:0-9655 GCA_031430055.1 Akkermansiaceae bacterium
ATGCGTGACGGGATTTTCTCCGAAATGAGCGACGGCGCAATGATTGCGGGCCCCGAAGAACGACGAATGAACCCAAGAAGTAGCTCCGCCAAGTTGCGCTGGGTGACTCGGGCGGGGTGAGGAAATCCTCACATTTTTCCGCGTGACCGGCCTGCGTGGTTCGTTCAACTTTGCTGCCGGACCGACTTTAAATCATGGAAAATTTTACTGCTTTCGAGACCAAGATGACTGCCGCTGGGATGGGAGATGCCGCCATCCGTGCATTCCGCCGGAATTATGAGGCGCTGCTGCGCAATGAGACGGGGATGATTCCCGAAGAGGAAATCTTGTCGGCGATGGGGCTTCCTTCGTTTGAAGAAATTGCCACTGCGGGGGCGGTCGATCTTGAGCTTTTGGCGCAAGCGGTCGTGATCAAGTTGAACGGTGGCCTTGGGACGGGCATGGGCTTGCAGGGGCCGAAAAGCATGCTTGCCGTGCGCGATGGCGTCAATTTCCTCGATCTGATGGTGCGTCAAATCCTCGATCTGCGGAAATCCAGTGGGGCGAATGTGCGACTTTTACTGATGAACAGCTTCAGCACCAGTGAGGACACTCTTGGGCATTTGAAAAAGTATCGGGCGCAAGGCCTAGCAGATGCCTCCGAGGTGGAACTGATGCAGAACCAGATTCCTAAAATCGATGCGACGACGCTGATGCCGGTGGCGTGGCCGGCGGATCCGGAGATGGAGTGGTGCCCGCCGGGACATGGCGATCTTTATCCTGCTTTGGTCGGCAGCGGTTGGCTTGACCGCTTGCTAGCAGAGGGGGTGAAATACGCGTTTGTTTCAAATTCCGACAACCTCGGCGCGATCCTCGATCCGGCGATTTTAAGCTATTTCGCGAAATCCGGCGCACCGTTCCTGATGGAGGTTACCCGCCGCACGGCAGCCGATCGTAAGGGCGGTCACCTCGCCGTGCGGAAGTCCGATGGTCGGCTCCTGCTGCGAGAAGTCGCGCAGTGCCTTGACGCTGATGCAGAAGCTTTCCAAGACATTGACCGCCATCAATACTTCAATACCAATAGCTTGTGGCTGCGACTCGATTTACTCAAGGAGCAGCTTGCGGCTGACTCGGGAGTGTTGCCGCTGCCGATGATCCGCAATAACAAAACCGTGGACCCTCGGGACAAAAAATCCATTGCGGTGGTGCAGTTAGAAATCGCGATGGGTGCGGCGATCGAGTGTTTCGAGGGTGCGGCGGCGATTGACGTGCCACGCAGCCGTTTTGCCCCAGTCAAGACGACAGGCGATTTGCTCGCGCTGCGCTCAGATGCCTATGAAGTGTTGGAAAACGGCCAAGTCCGCCTGGCCGCCTCTCGCAACGGCGTGCCACCGGTGATTGCGCTTTCTGACGAGTATAAGCTCGTGGACCAAATCGAGACACTCGGAGTGCCGAGTCTGATCGATTGCCAATCGCTCAAGGTCACTGGCGCGTTGCGATTCGCGCCCGGGGTGATCATCCGGGGGAATGTTCAGTTTTCCAATAACGGCACCGAATCAAAAACCGTTGCAGCGGGAATCTATCAAAACGAGGCCGTCGTTTTGTAAGTCAAACGAGCTTTTTGGGATTATTTAAGTAGAGTTGAAGCTTTTTCAACGCACGCTCTTGCCATCCAGGGTTTCTACCAGTAAGCCCTGCGGCGAAATGGCAACTATCGGTCCCTTCTCGTTCCCGGCAAATGGTTTTGACGCTGTGATTTTCGATTGTGACGGCACGCTCGTCGACTCGATGCCCGCCCACTTCGAGGCATGGTGCGAAGCGCTCGCCCTTTATGGTGCGGGTGGGATTTTCAAAGAGGATGTGTTCTTCGCCATGGGTGGGCGGCCGACGATGGACATCGTGGTCGAACTCAACGATGAGTATAATTTGAAACTCGATCCGACTTTAGTTGCCATGGCGAAACGAGAAGCTTTTCTGAAGCGCTTGCACACCGTCACCTTGATCGAAGAAGTGGCCGCATTCGCTGAGGGACTTCGCGGTAAGGTGCCGATGGCAATCGCGACTGGCGGGTCCCGCCACGTGATTGAGAAGACTCTCAAGATTGTGGGCGTGTCTGATTGGTTCGACGAGGTGGTCACCGCAGACGACGTCACGGAGGGTAAGCCGGCCCCGGATATTTTCCTGAGAGCTGCTAAGTTGCTAGGCGTTAGTCCATCGAAGTGCCTCGCCTTGGAAGACGCCCCTGCTGGAATCCTGGCTGCTCAGCGGGCGGGGATGCAGGTGATCGCGATTCCATCTCCGCTGGCTTCGTCGATTTGTTGAAATATTGCCCTGTGATCGGGACCTATCTGCTGCGCATTTCCTCGATCATGCTGTTCACCGGAATCTGGGAGATCCGGTAGCCCGTGTCTTCGGTGAGAAGGTCAAAACTGCGAGAAACTCCGTAAACTGGCTTGATGCCGGAGACGGTTTGCGAAGCGCAGGTGTCTCCGATTTTGAGGTCAGCAGCGGGGACACCGGCGATTCGGTGGCGCAGCGAGGCGGTGACTTCCGAACCGTTGGTAAAATGAATCGTAAGGTAGCGACTGGTCGCCGGGTCTTCGCGGTATTGATGAATCTGAGTGATATACACCGGCTTGCCCTCAAATCCTACGATGGCGTCGCCGGATTTGAGATTCTCGATCGCAATGGGACCGGTGGGCGTGTCAATCAGCACTCCTTGCGGAATGCAGCCGAATTGCAGCTTCGCCATGCCCAAGCCCAGTGCGGTCCCTATCAAGTTGCACGATGGCAGCGTGAGAGCGATCAGAAGCAGGGGGATTCCCGAGAGGGCTGTCTTGATTCGTAGGTTGCCATTTTTGGAAAAGGCGTGCAAGCAGGCTGCAAAGATGGATTTTGAATTCATAGGAAGCGATCCAAGCGAGCGTTTTCCTATCGCCAGAATCGGAGTAGGGCAACCCTGATCCGTCCGGACTCCGGATATTTCCGGTAAAGAGCGATCAGGGACGGGTGATTTCCAGCCGGATAAAACGTTGGGTAGCAGCAGTTTTCAAAACGCTGTCCCGTGCGGCGAAATCAGTCACCGTGTTGGTGGTCAGGATGGCCGGCGCCCAACTGGATAGCTGATCGGTCACTTGTGCACCCCACGTAATGTCAGTGGCTGCGGAATTCTTGGCGACCGAAAGCGCAAGATACCCCCCGAGATCCGTCATGGCTACCGGCGAGGCACTGGCGACTTTAGGGGCGAGTCCAAGTGCGTATTCGAGTAAATTCGCGAGTTGGTCGCCGTCCGGATCTGCCGTTTCGCTGCTGATGGCGGGATTCGTGAGTTCAGGAGCTGTGAAATTCGCAAACCGCCAACCATCGAAAGGCTTGTCTTGAATCGTCACCATCGCGGTCTGTGCGGGGTCTCTCACCAGCGCAAAATCCGCAGCCACGGCCACGATCACCGTGCGGTTCCCTTGAGCGAGGAAATCTGCGATCGGCGTGACTTGCACAGTCGTCGATGCCTGCCCCGCAGCGAGGGTGACGCTGGCAGGCATGGGCTGGAAATGAGTGCCGGAAATGGCACTGCCACTGATGGCAAGCGGCACGAGTAGCGGTAGCGTCGTGTCCCCGGTGCGGGTGAGGGTGATCGACCCAGCTTGCCCGTCGATTTCTCTAGCAGTGGAAACCGTCGTGACGATGGACACGGTGGGAAGGCTGTGCCATGCAAGGGCATAAGGGGTGGAGGTGCTAGAAGCGCTTGCTACTTTCAAGGCGTAGTTTCCGGGTGGGAGAGCGGGCTGGTAGATCAACTCCACGTTGTCCACTCCACTGTTGCTGCTAGCAATTTCGTTACCAAGGATGAAACCGCTCGCTTGATAGAGTTTGAGGTTCAGATTCGCAAGGGTGGAGCTAAGGTTTCCCCACGACTGCCCGAAAAGGTTGTCTTTAACGATTCGGTGCCACGTGAGTGCGGCGCTGAATGGAGTTGAGGGTGCCCCTGGGGGGATATTGAAATAGTAGGTTTTTGTAATGCTTGAAGAAACGGATTGCGCCGCCCAGCCGCGGAGTGAGTGCAGGATGGTGTTGGATGCGGTGGCTCTTCCTGTGCGAAGTGTGCTGTAAGCGTGATAGAGGTTCAGTTCACCGGCTCCATAAATGCTGTCGAGGGGCGAGGTGGCGCTGTTTTCCCATGCAGGTACCGTGTTCTTCGTCGCAGAGGCGAGCAGCAGAGCTTTGATCACGCGGGGTCTATCCACAGCTGGAAGGGAATACGGAGCCGCTGCGAGCTTCGCGTAAAGCAAGCCAGCTGCCCCCGCGACCATCGGCGTGGTCCAGCTCGTCGCGTCTTCTGGGAATGTACTGGGGGCGACGATATCAGGTTTTCTGCGATCGGAGCCGTCTAGGGTGGTGAGTCCCGCGCTGTGAACTCCATCGTCGCGGCCGACGGAGATGGTATTGTAAGTCTGGCAGAGAAGCGCGGGAAGGTTGACGCTGCTGCCATTGTTGACTCCCACGACACTGACGAAGCCGTCGCGATTGATGGCGAAATCCAGCCTGCGACTGGCTTCAAGATCGAAGGCGGAGGAACCCACGGATCCCACCCAACTGTGGTTTTGAACCGCACGGGATTCGCTGGACGGGGCGATTGAATTGTTTGTATGGAGAAAGTCGTCGAACAGCCAGAGATTCGCATTGTAAAGATCGATACCGCAGGCACCCGTTAGCACGCTGGAGGAGCCATAAAAATTTGTGGCGACGTGGGTGGCATGGTCGCTGATGCCAGAAGTCCCGGATTGGTGGGAAAATGTATGGAGGTTGAAAAGGCTGCTAGTCGTATCAGGCTCGAAATTTCCGGCTCCATCAGGAGCTTCAATTTGGGAAAGGCCTTGGCTGGGAGCGGTCGGCAGTTCCGCTTCCGCCACCAATTTCAAGCGGGTGAACCCGATTTCATCCCGCCAATCGGCAAGAGCAGGGGTGATCCCGGATGCAAGAAGCAGGATGCAAAAACTGGGACGGGTTCGGAATTTCACGAATCTGAGAATTCTAGAGATGGATTGGACTTTCCAAGAAAATGGCGGAGACATGACCTCTGTGCAAGGGGCATTCGATGGCAGATTCCCGCTTATATCCACGAGGCGAAACGGCGGGCATGTTTTACCACGGCGGGGATTGACTCAATCCAAGATCTGCCGGAATACTGCGCCTCGCGAAACGCGCTTTAAATCATGGAACACGTCATCATCATCGGAACCGGTTGTGCAGGATACACCGCCGCCATTTACACGGCTCGTGCCAATTTAATGCCCCTGATGCTCTCGGGCACGCAGCCCGGCGGTCAATTGACCACCACCACCGAAGTGGAGAATTTCCCCGGGCATCCGGACGGTATCATGGGCCCGGATTTGATGATGAAAATGCAGACGCAGGCGGAGAAATTCGGAACGCGGATCGAGTGGGCCAGTGTCGATTCGGTTGAGCGTCGCGCCGATGGGACTTTCCTTTTGAATGCGGGTTCCGCGTTTTTTGAGACGAAGACGTTGATTGTTGCGACGGGCGCGGCCCCTCGTCACCTCGGTATCCCCGGCGAGCAGAAACTCATCGGCCATGGCCTAACCTCTTGCGCGACCTGTGATGGCGCATTCTACCGGGATGTGCCGGTCTGTGTGATCGGTGGCGGCGACAGCGCGTGTGAAGAAGCCAGTTTCCTGACTCGCTTCGCCAGCAAGGTTTACCTCATCCACCGCCGGGACGAGCTGCGAGCATCTAAGATCATGGCGGATCGCGCACTCGCAAATCCGAAAATTGAGCCGATCTGGAACTCGACAGTCAGCGAGTATCTCACCGATGAAAAAGGCGAAATGCGTGCGGTCATGTTAGAAAATCTCGTCAACGGCGAGAAAAAAGAACTCGAGGTCGCCTGCGTTTTTGTAGCGATCGGTCATGTGCCAAACAGCGCATTCCTCGGCGATTTGGTGGACAAGGACGAAAATGGTTACATTCTCCAAACTCCGGGACGGACGGCCACCAAGACGCCGGGACTTTTCGCCGCCGGGGATGTGGCAGACCACTATTACCGTCAAGCCATCACTGCTGCGGGACAAGGTTGTGCGGCTGCGCTTGAGGCGGAACGCTACTTGAGCGACCACGAGTGAAGCTCAGGTGCAGGAGAAGGTCTTTAAGACAGGCGTGCGGTGGCGCTTACTGGGAGTTTTGGAAAGCCTCTTTCAAAGGGCGCTTGAACACGTAGTCGTCTTTGACCGTGCGGCCTCCTTGTGTGACAGTCCGGTGCGTAAGGCAACCGGTAAGAGAGAGCGCGACAACGGCAGCAAGCAGGTATTTGAGAATGGATCTGAGATTCATAACGCTGTGAGTAAATACTCGCTGCGGTTGGCCGTCAACGCTGGTAGCACCATCCAAGCTCAGTCACATCCGGTCGATGCCGGATGCGCGGATTTCATCGACAAGCAGCAGCATTTCATGGGGCAACCGTTACGCACTCGTCCAGAGGCACTGCGCAAATTTTGCTTGCAGTTGCCCTTACCCAGCAGGATGACAACCGAATCAAACGATCATCTCCCGAGTGACCTCGTATTTCGCGGCACAGCGTGGGCACTGAATGTTGATGGATGCGTCATCGCCGAAAAGGTCGTCGAGCCGGTCTTTCCAACCGCCGAGGATGGGCAGGATCTTGTCGAGAGTGCAGCTGCAGTGAAAGCGGAAGCGGCGGGTTTCTAGCAAGGTGGTTTCTTCGGTCTCGGTGATTTTTGCGACAGCTTGTTCATCGAGTGCGGCCAGCCATTCGAGATCGCAATCCGGCTGAGCGGCGATGATGGCGAAATTTTCATCCTCCAAGCGGAAGGCACGCGCCGGGCGTTGCTCGGATTGCTCGTAATACTGGGAAATCCAGAGAATAGGATCCTTGCCCTCGATTTCTAACGTCGAATTCCGCGGGGTGGCATTTTCGACGGTGGTCGTCTGGGCGTAGAAAAAATTCCGATCAGGCTCGCGGACGTCTTCGGTGAAGATCCGGCCCGTGACGGCTTCGTCGAACGAGCCGCCGGTGACGAAGAGGTTAATGCGAGGCGCCCGGAGATTCGCCGTCCAAGCGATGCTTTCAGCCCAAGGCCGAGCGACGAGATGCAAGGTGAGCAGCGCGAGGGTGTCCTTGAGCATTTGGTCGAGCTCCGCTGCTGGCCGGATGCCGTGCTGCATGTAGTGTAGATAGTAATCCGTATAAATCGGCGTGAATTGGCCTCGCAGTAGCAGGGCATTACGATGACGAACGAATATGGATTCGACGGTGGTGAAATCTTCTGCGGGTTCCATGGGACGGAAAGATAAGAGCACAGCGGCGAAAGGCACGCCACACGGAAACGCTCTGCGGCAAATTTTCGCGGTGAGGGTGCGTCCTGTCCTTCACTGCATTCCTGACTCGTTCCAAACTTTACGTCCCGTTAGATCCTTTTTCCAGTAATCTAGCTGACTTCCACCTCGGCAACGAACTGTCCGAAGGCGATGTTTGCGACGGGCTTGTGGATCACGAGCTGTTTGCGGAGAAGATTTGTTATGTTTTGCCTCGGAATGGTTATCTGAGGGCACAAAAAAGCCCGGCTCGCAATGAATGCAGGCCGGGCTTTTTTTTCGGAATTACTTAGCGGACATTGGTGCTGGAGCCGGTGCTGGTGCTGGTGCGGTTGGGCAGCATGAAGCGGCGAAGACGGAAGCTGCAGCTGCGATGACAAGGAATTTAATGGTGTTCATAGTTGTATTTTGGTTGTTGGTTTCTCTACACCTGCGCGGATTAACGCACAAGGCGTCAATAGATTAGTGGGCTGGCTAGCGTGAATCAAGCGCAGAATTCCAGCAGGTTTCTGTCAGATTCGCGGGGATGACTAGGCAGCGTCTTGGTCCGCTCGCTTGCGCCGGATGCTTGGAGGGCGCTCGCCAAGTACGACTTGGCGGTTGATGGTGACCGTGTCGATATCGTCCCGTGATGGGATGTCGAACATCACTTCGAGCATCAGCTTCTCGAAAATCGAGCGCAGTGCGCGTGCTCCGGTGCCGCGGCGCACGGCTTCCTCGGCGAGGGCTTGGAGAGCATCTCGGGTGACACGGAGCTTCACGTTGTTCATAGCGAGTTGTTTGCCATACTGTTTCACTAAAGCGTTTTTCGGCTCGGTGAGAATGGAGATCAACTCGGACTCCGTGAGTTTTCTTAGCGAAGAAATCACTGGGATACGGCCAATGAATTCAGGGATGAGTCCGAAGTGAAGGAGATCTTCTGGTTGGACTTTTTCGAGGACGTTCACGGCTGGATCGTCGAGGTTTTCCTTCGAAGAGTCGCTATGAAATCCGAGGGTGTTGCTGCCTAGCCGGCGGCGAACCATTTCTTCAAGCCCGACGAATGCGCCGCCGACGATGAAGAGGATCTTCTCGGTGTTGACTTGGATGTATTCCTGTTGGGGATGCTTGCGGCCTCCTTGTGTCGGCACATTGCAGATGGTGCCTTCGAGGATTTTGAGAAGTGCTTGCTGGACTCCCTCGCCAGAGACATCGCGGGTGATCGAGACGTTCTCGGTCTTGCGGCCAATTTTGTCGATTTCATCGACGTAGATAATGCCTCGCTCAGCGCGGGCGACGTCGAAGTCGGACGCTTGGAGTAGACGCAGGATGATGTTTTCCACATCTTCGCCGACGTAGCCGGCTTCGGTGAGGGTGGTGGCATCGACGATGCAGAATGGCACATCGAGCACGCGGGCGAGGGTGCGGGCTAACAGAGTTTTTCCTGATCCCGTCGGGCCGAGTAGCATGATGTTGGATTTTTCAATTTCCACATCCTTGAATTCTTCGCCGACCTTCGCTTGATCCTGGCGGAGACGCTGGTAGTGGTTGTAAACCGCTACGGAGAGCACCTTCTTGGCATTTTCCTGGCCGATGACATGCTCGTTGAGCTTGGCGAGGATGGATGCGGGGGAGGGGATTTTGAATCCGGCTTTCTCTGCGGGGGTCTTGCCTTTGGTGGTCGTTCCACCGAGTTCCTTTTCGAGGATATTCGCGCAGACGTCGATGCACTCGTTACAGATATACACCCCGGGACCGGCGATGAGTTTTTTGACCTCCGAGTGGCTCTTTCCGCAGAAAGAGCACATCGTTAGATTGGAAGCGCGGGCCATGTGGAGTGATTAGGAAATTTCTGAGAATTTGGCGAGATCAAGCGTCAGGCTTTTTCTCTTCGATGGCGGCAACGACCGTGTCTGGGAGTTGTTTGCGACTCTCGAGCACTTTGTCCACGAGACCGTATTCGACGGCTTGTTCCGCAGTCATGTAGTTGTCTCGGTCGGAGTCATTTTCCACCTGTTCAATGGTCTTGCCGGTGTGATGGGCGAGGATGCCGTTGAGGCGCTTCTTGAGGTTGAACATGAATCCGATGGTGCGCTCCACATCGGAGGCGGTTCCTTGGGCGCCGCCGGAGACTTGGTGGATCATGACATGGGAGTTAGGCAGGCAGAAGCGCTTGCCCTTGGTGCCGGCGGTGAGGAGAACCGAGCCCATGGAGGCGGCGATGCCGATGCAGTAGGTGTTCACATCGCAGGTGAGAAATTGCATCGTGTCATACATTGCAAGCCCGGCGGTGACGGAGCCACCTGGGGAATTGATATAGATGTGAATGTCCTTTTTCGGGTCCTGC
>JANPAU010000392.1:0-4433 GCA_031430055.1 Akkermansiaceae bacterium
TCTTTTCCTTAACCACAGCGAAGAAAGGGACAGTAAGGTCCCTCCTCCTTGCTTCATAAATCATCGTGCGCTGCGGTAGACTTTCAGCCCAAATACCGCTCCCAATCCGCGGGCAGCGGAGCCTTCTCCACGCCGCTCTCGATCCTTCCCTCCCAAGCCGGATTAAAGACCGTGCTGGTGCCATAAACCATGATCAGGTCCTCATTGCCAACATTGCGCAACGCATGTGCCACCCCGGAAGGAATCACCACCGCCGCATTGTCGGGACCGGGACGACTGTCTCCGGGAATCGTAAAGCGCATAATCCGACGGGGCATGCCCGCCCGCTCGTCCACCAAAAGCATCTCACAGATACCGGTGAGGAAGAACATCACATCCCATTGCTCGCGATCGTAAGGACGCAGCGAATACTCGTCCGGCGACTCCACATAGAGTTTCTTGAACCATTCCCCAGGAGTGGTGCCCTCCGGAATGTGCGGTGGATGGATGTGAAATCCCTTCGCACTCTCGCGATGCATCAAGGCGGAAGCCCACTGCCGGGGAGTCAGACCGATCCGGTTGAGTATCCCTTCGCTGGTTCGCGTGAGCTCACCAAAATAGCCTCTCCCCTTCTGTTGGAACACCCGGCGTGGGAATATCTCCACTCCTGGAATCCACGCATCCGCTAGATGCGGCTGCCCTGCCATCGCCTCAGACGCGTTCACGCCACTTCCTGCAAGCCGCTGCGCGAGATCCCCAAGGGAATAATCACGAGTATCGAGGAGTGTCTGCGCTTCTGCCCTGAGGCCGTGCCATGTGTTCTTTGCGTCTGGTGTCATTGAGGTGAGGTGAGGTGGGGAAAGTTGAGACCTGAGACCTCACAGCTGAGGTAGCGCGCCACCGCCGGGGGCGCAGTCAATGCGTGGAGAATGGATCGTGCAAAAAATGCCAGACAGTCTTCACTTGGACCTCTCATTCTCATCCCATTGACATGCGCTCTGCGGCGAGAGCGCGCCACCTTTTGGAAGAGGGAATGGCTGAAACCTGAAACCTGAGGTTGAAGAGAAAGAAAGTGTGAAGCGACTGAGGCGCACATTAGTTCTGACCTCTGACCTCTGCTTTCCCTCATCGACACTCCGCAACAAGCGTTTTGGCAAAATGCTCCAGCATCGCATCCTGCCAAGAACGCGGGATGATGCCGGTCTGACGAGTGAACTTCTCGGTGCTGAGCACACTATTGATCGGTCGCTGAGCGGCGAAAGCAACAATGTCTCCCAAGCAGTTACCCGAAATTTTTTGAGTCTTCAACGTCACACCAGCGGCCGCCGCTTGATCGATGCAAAACTGCCCCCATTCCTGCCAGGTACACTGGCCGGAATTAGACAGATGAAAGATCCCACCGGCCGACACTCCGCCATCAAGAGCAATCAATGCTCTTAGATAATCTACCACATCCTCAGTATAGGTAGGAATACCCGTCTTCTCTTCCGGCAAGGCCAGCTCACTTTGCTTCAAGGCCTGTTGAATGATCCATTCCGGAAACGCTGGTTTACCCGAGCCATAGAGCCAAGATACCCGAGCCACTAGATAATCCTTCGACACTCCCAACACGGCCTCCTCGCCCTCCAGCTTAGAAGCCCCATAAACGCTCAAAGGCCTCGCAACCATCTCCTCTGAATAGGCATGCGTGGAGAGACCATCGAAAACAAAATCTGTGCTGATGTAGGTGACGTGCGCCCCCTTCTCCGCACTGATCTCGGCGATGAGCTTGGGCCCGTCAGCGTTGATGGCGAACGCCTCGTCCTCGTGCGTCTCGCAATAGTCAACGGCAGTCAGCGCACCAGGAAGAATCAACCGGTCATATTCCAGTGGTTCCAACGCCCGCCGGATCGTTTCTGGATCCGCTAGGTTGAGTTCCGCGCGGGTTAAGCCAGTGACATCATGACTTTGAGAGTAACTTTTAAGCATGGCGGCTCCAAGTCGGCCGGCAGCTCCTACGATGACTAATTTGGGCTGGGCCCTCGATGAATTTTGGGAAATCATATTCTTACTGGAGATGATAATTAAAACAGATCGGGAATAGAGTTAGATCTAACGTCGAAGCTTATGTCGAATCTTGATGCGAATCGCCTTCCACAGGTTGCCCTTAAAGGCTTTGCCAGCAGTCATTTGTCGAAGCTTCGCATCCCACTCATTGGCGATTCTTGTTACGCCGAAGCTTTCCATCACATGCATTCGCCCGACTGCCGAGAACTCCGCCGCCAATTGATCGTTCTGCGTGATCCGCTCGATTGCGGCCACCATACTTTGATCATCCCGACTTTTGACTAAAATGCCCGACTTTCCATCCTGGACAACTTCAGGAAGACCTCCCCTGAAGGTCGATACTACCGGCGCACCCATTGCCTGTGCCTCAACAGCGGAAACGCAATACGTCTCGGGCTCGGAAGTCCAAGAAGGATTTACCAATGCGACCTTGGTGGTCGTCAAATGCTGGAGAACCTGCTTTCGGGGAATTCGACCCAACAGAACGATTTCTTCACGCAATCTTCCATTAACGTCGTAGAGATGATCTTTGAGACAGCGGTCTTCGTATTCCTGCTCGAAGATCCCATTGCTCGAAAGCTGAGTGGCGCTACCATGCAGGTTTGCACCACCCGCAACATAAAACTTGTATTCTGGATTACGGGCGTGGAACTGCCTGAATACTCGTAGCCCATCGTGGAAGCCCTTACTCTCGCGAGTGGCTCCAATGAACATAATCTTGTTTTCTCTACTACCGCAAACAGCAGATTCTCCCAAGCTGACTGTATCTACGCAATTGAGAATATTCGTGACTCGCGTAAATACACTTGACCGCCACCACGTGCCTAACTGGTTCAAAGATATGCATACGACGTAATCAATCTTACCTTCAGCAATGCCACGCTCGATCGGCGCTTGATCAATGAAATTGTGAACCCAATGCACTTTAGTCGGCACATTCACTCCTGTTGCCAAAAAGATGTCACCCGCCCAGCCGTTTGCGATGAATACGTCAACGGGTCCAATCTCGTGCAAATGCCGCGCAACCTCCGACGGCGAGCGAGTGAGGATATGACGTGTTCCTTGAAATACGCCGCTCGCGCTGTTGTTGAGTACAAACACTTCATGCCCTAACATGGTCAATCCATGACTCACAAGAATCATGGCACTTACCGTCCCAGAAACTCCAAGATCTAGATAGCTATCGATATTCGCCGCCGCGACCTCCTTGCAATAGAAGACAATCCTCATTTGTCCAACCTCCCCTGCCCGTTACCTACCGACTCAAGCCACTCCGGATTCAGGGCTCCTCGCGGCACCCCCATCCAGGCGAAGCTCTCGGACAGGACTTCCTGCCTGACGACCACATCCGAGGACGGCAGCCTCTCGACGTCCGGGCCACGGCCCGAAATCCGCTCGGCAAGTCTCCCCGGCAGGAACCCAAGAATCAGATACGCCATGCTGGCCAGACTTGGAGCTTTTCTTCGGGTCACGACACTCTTCCACCACCATCGGGCGTATTCCAGCGGCTCCCGCTTCCGGAACAAGGAATCATACGCCTTCTCCTTGTATCGCACACCACGCAGCTCGCGATTGAATTCCAGCACCCGCTGGTAAAGTGCCGGCGCGATAAATCGCTTCTGCATCGCCAGCACCTTCAAGTCTTCAAGGTTGTTCAGCGAGGGGTCTTTCGAAATCTGATCTGGCCTCGTGCGATACTTGATCAGTGGCTCGTCGATCGAGTATACCTTCCTTTTTAACGTGATTCTCAGGAAGAACTCGAAGTCTTGAGTGCAGATCAACGAATTGTCAAAATCGCCAATTTCCTCAAACACCTTCCTCGGAATTAATACCGACGAACAGGTTCCGATAAACTGGCCGAACAGGAGATAGGGATAAACCCAGCCGTTCGCTGAATCCACCTTCGCCCCCATGACCCGCTCACCATCGAACATATACTGACCGGTGTAAATTAGTCCCAAATCTCCGGTATCCTGAAGTGAATCATAAAGCGCCATCTGCTTGTCCAGCTTGTTCGGTAACCAGATATCGTCGTCGTCTAGAAAGGCAATGAGCTTCCCCTTGGCCTCGCGCACCCCCAGATTTCTCGCCACACTCGGCCCCGCGTTGGGTTGGCGGAAGTAGCGCACCTCGGGAAAACGGTCACAAATCTCCCGGATAGCCGTTCCAGGCGACTCGTCGTCCACTACAATCAACTCGAAGTCCCGATAAGTCTGCGCGAAAACGGATTCGATTGCCTCCCCGAGGAATGGCGCGTTGTATGCGGGAATTACGATAGAGACGCGTGGATCGGACATAGTTGAAATCAAATGATGGATAGCGTGTCGTTGTCGGATAGCCGCATTTACCGTTTGTAGATGTTCGTAATTTATCTTCCGGCAATCCTTCGCAATCCGTGGTGCTCGTAG
>JANPAU010000393.1:0-2641 GCA_031430055.1 Akkermansiaceae bacterium
GGACGTCGCCGGCGGTGCGGCCGCGCGGCCATTCGAGACTTATCACAACGCCCTCGGCATGCCACTGACCTTGCGGATCGCGCCCGAGCTTTTCCTCAAGCGGCTGCTTGTCGGTGGCTTCACCAAGATTTTCGAACTGAACCGCAGTTTCCGGAATGAGGGAATTTCCCGCCGTCACAATCCGGAGTTCACGATGCTGGAGGCGTATTGGGCGTTCTCGGATTTCGAGGAAATGGCGGATCTCGTCGAGGAACTCACCTGCCACCTCGCCGAGAAATTCTGTGGCGGCTTGCAAATCGAGCACAAGGACGAGGAGGGCAACGTCACCCGCACCATCAACCTCGCCCGCCCGTGGAAACGCGAGAGCTACCACACGCTCATCGCCGCCGCAGCGGGAGCTGATTTCTTCGAGATCGACGCCGCCAGCCGCCGCGCCCGCTGCGAGGAAAAGGGCGTGCAGATTTCCGAAAACATGGAAGACCACGAAGTCAACCAGCAGGTTTTCGAAAAGCTGGTGGAAGAAAAAACCTTCGATCCCTGCTTCGTCACCCGCGTCTCCAGCGAACTCGTCCCGCTCGCCAAGATCAGCCCCGGTGGCCAGACCGTCGAGGTTTACGAACTCATCATCAACGGCCAAGAAATTTCCCCCGGCTACTCTGAACTCAACGACCCCGACGTCCAGCGGAAGCGCCTCGAAGCCCAATCCGGCGAGGAAACGCAGAAGATCGACTACGATTTCATCGAGACGCTCGAGTGCGGTATGCCACCCGCCGGCGGCATCGGCATCGGACTGGACCGACTGTGCATGATGCTCACCGGCGCGCCAACGATCCGTGATGTGGTATTATTTCCGCTGCTGAAGCGGAAGGATTAATTTTATTTATGATGCATAACCATAGTTTTTATCCTCGCTTAAGCGCTTATATTAAAGACTTGTGGTAGTTTGGATTTGATGCATAATTCGTGCATTAAATGGCTCGCCCCGCACAAATCACCCGTGAAAATCTCGCTCCGTTGATTCGGGCGCGCGGGCCGGTTTCTGCGACTGAACTGGCGGTGCTGCTGCGGGTGAACCGCACGACCATCGCTCGCACGTTGCCGGATTTCGGGGATGAGTTGGTGACGCTCGGAGCGACGCGGAGCACGCGCTACCTGCTGCGCCGGGCGATTCGAAACATCGGGAATCGCTGGCCGCTGTATCGTGTGGACGCGGACGGCAGGGCTAGCGAGTGGGCGGAGCTGGAAGCGTTGCACGAGCGGTTGTGGCGGGTGAATTGGGCAGGAACCCCGCCGGAGTGGGCGGGACTTTTCACGGAGGAAAACGGGCTATGGAACGGATTTCCGTTTTTCCTCGGCGATGCGAGGCCGCAGGGATTTCTCGGGCGGGCCATCGCCAGCCGGATTTCGAGGACTTTGCAACTCCCTGACGATCCGGGATTATGGAGTGACGAGGACGTGCTCATTTATCACCAAGCGGCGGGCGAAGATGTGCCGGGGAATGGGGTGGTCGGTGATGATTGCCTGCGCCGGGCCTTGGCACGATCTGCGGATTTACCGGGAGGAAATGGGATTTCCGAAGTGGATCGGGAGTCGTTTTACCCGCTGGAGGCGATGGAAATCGCGCGAAGTCTGCCCGGCTCGTCAGCCGGTGGCGAGCAACCGAAGTTTCTCACCACGCTGCGAGACGATGCCGGAGGATTTCAACCGGTGTTGGTCAAGTTTTCCGCCCCGATGGATCAGGCGACCGGCCAGCGTTGGGCGGATCTGTTGCTGTGCGAATTTCACGCCCATCAGATTCTAGCAGAGGTTGGTTTGGCGAATCCCGGTGCGCGTCTGCTTGATGCGGACGGGCGGCGATTTCTGGAAATCCCGCGCTTCGACCGGCTCGGGCCGGGCGGGAGGCGCGGGGTGGTTTCTTTGGAAGCGCTGGCCTCGTCATTGATCGGCTCGCTGTCGCGGAACTGGCTCGATGCGACGGCGGAGTTCCACCGGCGCGGGCTGATCGACAGTGGATCGTTCGCCACAATCCAGCGCTTGCACGCCTTCGGGGAGTTGATCGGAAACACGGACATGCATTTCGGCAACCTCGCGTTTTTCCTCGATGACACGCTGCCATTCCGGGTCACGCCCGCCTATGACATGCTGCCGATGCTGTGGGCTCCGGGCAGTCAGGGGGAATTGATCGAACGCCAATTCACTCCGGCACCGCCGCTGCCCGCGATGACGGAGCCATGGCGAGAAGCCGCAGGCTGGGCGGAAAATTTCTGGGACCGGGTGGCACGGGATGTTCGTCTATCAACGGAGTTCGCGAGGATCGCAGAGGATGCCCGGGCGGGGCTGGTGCGTTTGCGAAGGCATGTCGGGTAAGAATTCCTTCATTTCACATCCCTCCCGAGCTGGATCATTTCCTGTGGGTCGATGCCTTGCTCTGCTAAAAAAGCCAATGTTTTTTCCTCATCTTTCCGACCCCAGTCATTGCAAGCTTTCCAAATCAAGCGCTTCCGTACTGTGGATTCTGGCATGAATTTAGCGAACCATCTGGCGTAGTCCTCGGCGTCACCTGCGCTGATACGGATGTTGTCCAAGCTGTCGAAGATGAGAATTTTCTCCGCATCGGACATCTCCAAGCTGTCCACCCATT
>JANPAU010000394.1:0-3813 GCA_031430055.1 Akkermansiaceae bacterium
TGGGGCCTGCTCGCCGCCGCAGTCCCCATCGCGATCCACCTCCTGAACCGTCGCCGCCACAAGACGATCCAGTGGGCAGCCATGCAATTCCTGCTCAAGGCGACCCGCGAGTCCCGCGGCAAGAAGAAGCTCCGCCACATCCTCATCCTCACCTGCCGCGCCCTCGCCATCGCCGCCCTCGCCTTTGCCGCCGCCCGGCCCATCGTCTCCGGCCTCATCGGCTGGGGCGGCGGCTCCATCGACACCGTCGTCCTACTGCTCGACCGCTCGGCCTCGATGGAAATCAAACCCGGCGACGGCCTGAATTCACGCCGCCAGATCGTCATCGAAAAAGTCCGCGACGCCATGACCAGCCTGGGAGCCACCCGCCTCGTCCTCATCGACAGTGCCAGCGGAAAACCCCAGGAAATCCCTTCACCCGACGTTCTCCCCGAGATCGCAGCCACCGCCCCCACCGACACCGCCGCCGACTTCCCCACCCTGCTTGCTCGCGCCGCCGAGTTCCTATCCGAAACCACCGGCCGCTCCGAAGTCTGGCTCGCCTCCGACCTCCAAGCCTCCAACTGGCACCCGGACGACGAGCGCTGGGCCGCCGCCCGCGCCAGCCTCGCCGCCCTGCCCCAAAAGCCCGCCGTCCGCGTCCTCTCCCTCACCGGACCCTCCGCGCCTAACACCGCCATCCGCATCCTCGGCTCCCGCCGCTCCGGAGATGAGATGCTGCTCGATCTCGAAATCCTCCGCGCCTCCGATGCACGCGGCACTGCCTCACTTCCACTCACCACCCATCTCAATGGCACGAATACCACCGAGACTCTCACGCTTCCCGGGCAATCCATGCGTCTTCAAAAACGAGTGACCTTGCCGCCTGACAGCTCCAGTGGATCTGGCTGGCTCTCCATTCCTGCCGATGGGAATTCCCGCGACAACTCGACTTTTTTCGCTTACGGCCCCGCCCGTCCCGTCAAATCAGTCATCGTCGCCTCACCCGGTGAAACGGCCGACTATCTGGCACTCGCCGCCGCTCCTCCCGGTTTCGGAAATCAAATCACCCAGCGCATCGACCCCACCAATACTGCTGCCCTCAATCTATCTGATCTCGCGGCCATTCTCTGGGCCGCCCCCCTTCCCACTGGTCCCACTTACGGAATCATCGAGCGCTTCCTCAGCTCCGGCGGCCAAGTCATTTTCTTCCCACCCGGCATTTCTTCGGAAGACCCATTCATCGAGTTGAAATGGGCAACTACCAGCGATGCACCTGCCGGAAAATTTTTCATTCTCAAGGATTGGAATCACAGCGACGGCCCGCTCCGTGACGGCATCGATGGCACTCCCATTTCCGCCGAGCGGCTCAAGGCCATCCGCCGTCAAATCCCCTTGGGCGATGCCACCCCCCTCGCCCGTTGGGAAGATGGTGAGCCGTTCATCACCCGCCGCATCGTCGATCATGGCACCGCTTGGTTTGTCGGATCTCTACCAGATTACACATGGTCGAATCTCGGCGATGCCGACGTGCTCCTTCCTACCGTTCAGCGCATTATTTCAAACGGCGCTGACCGTTTCGATGCTTCATATCTTACCACCGTGGGCAGCGAAATCACCCAGCTCCTTCCCGGCGAGACGCGCACCCGCCTCGACGATTACGGCACCCAAGATCCTGCCAACATCGCCTTCGAAGCTGGCATCTTCCGGCTGGGTGAGCGCCTGTTAGCCGTCAACCGACCCGCTCAGGAAGACAACCCGGAAATCCTCACTCGCGAGCAACTCGACCAAGCCCTCGAAGGCACCCAATACACCCTACTCGACCAGGCCGGACAAGCCTCCGACCCCTCGCTCTCCCGCGACGCCTGGCGAGCGTTCCTCATCGCCGTTCTATTATTCCTCATCTCGGAGGCCATTCTCTGCCTACCGAAAAAATCTCATCCCCAAGTGCTTGCTAAAAAGGCCACTGCTTGAAAATTGACACGCTACAAAGTGCTCCACCTCAGTCCCACACCCCAGACTCTTTGGATCGGCATCATTGCTCTTGTCCTCGTCGCCGCGCTTTGCGTGATTTCTTGGAAACGCAGTCCTCACCCCAGGCGCACTGCCGCGCTTGAGTGCCTGCGTTTCCTAGCAGCCCTCGCCGTCGTCATTCTACTCTGGCAACCGGAATGGCTCACCACCATCCATCCGAATACCAAGCCACAGATCGCGATTCTCTGGGATGATTCCAAGTCGATGACCACCATCGACGCCACGCTCCCCCCCGTTCTATCCGAAAAATCCGAAGTTACCTCCCGCGCCGAGTGGGTGAAAAAAGCCATCACCTCCGATCTCTGGAAACCGCTCGAAGCCGACGGCGCGAACGAAGTGACGACCACTCCCTTCGCCTCTTCACTCTCAACTCTCAACCCTCAACTCTCAACCACTTCCGGCACCGATCTCGAAGCACCGCTCACCGAGCTACTCGACAAGCAAAGCAACCTCCGCGCCGTCGTCCTACTCAGCGATGGTGACTACAACCTCGGCGCACCACCCGTCGCCGCCGCCCAAAAACTCCGCCTCCGCGGCGTCCCACTTTTCCCCATCCCCGTCGGCAGCAAGGTCCGCCTTCCCGATCTCGATCTTCTATCTGTCACCGCGCCCACTTACGGCATCGTCGGAGAAAACGTGCAAATCCCCTTCACCATCCGCTCCTCGCTCGACCGCCAAGTCCGCACCATCGTCCGCCTGCGCGATGATTCCGGCAAGGAGCGCACCAAAGACATCATCATCCCGCCGAATTCCGAAACCTACGACTCCATCCTCTGGCGCTTGGAAAAAGAAGGCAGCTCCACCCTCGAACTCTCCATCCCCGTAGCCGATGGCGAACTCATCGCCACCAACAATTCCCGCAAATTCACCATCGCCGGCCGCCCGGAAAAAATCCGCGTCCTCGTCATCGAGACCCTGCCGCGATGGGAATACCGTTTCCTCAGAAACGCCCTCTCCCGCGACCCCGGCGTCGAGCTTTCCTGCCTCCTCTTCCACCCGACGCTCGGCCCCGGCGAGGGCAAAGACTACATCCAAGAATTCCCCGCGAAAATCGAAGACCTCGCGAAATACGATGTCATCTTCCTCGGCGATGTCGGCACCGAACAAATCACCAAAGAACAATGCACTCTCATCCGCGGCCTCGTGGAAAACCAAGCCTCCGGCCTCATCTTCATGCCTGGCCCCCAAGGCAACCAATTCTCTCTGCTAGACACCGATCTCGCCGACCTCATGCCCGTTATACTCGACGATACCAACCCGAAAGGCATGTCCGAGGCCATCCCCTCCCCGCTCACTCTCACCACGGAAGGCCGCGCCTCATTGCTCACCATGTTAGGCAACAATGAGGAGGAAAACCCAGAAATCTGGCGACGTCTTCCCGGCTTCTTTTGGCACGCCCCCGTCATCAAGGCCAAGGGCGGCACCGAAGTCCTTGCCGTCCACGGCAACCGCCGCGGAAAATTCGGCCCCATTCCCCTGCTCGTCACCAAGCCTGCGGGCAGTGGCAAAGTTCTCTTCATGGGCATCGACTCCGCCTGGCGTTGGCGCAAGGGTGTGGAAGATCTCTATCACTACCGTTTCTGGGGTCAGGTCGCCCGCTGGATGTCCTATCAACGCAACATGGCATCCGGCCAGCGCGTCCGCCTTTTTTTCAATCCCGAGCGCCCTGAGCCCGGCGCCACCGTCACCCTCAACGCCAACGCCTTCGACCCTAACGGCGCACCGCTCAAGGAAGGCACCGTCGCTGTCGATCTCACCGCCCCCGATGGCCGCACCCAGCGCATCGATCTCCAGAAAAAT
>JANPAU010000395.1:0-3948 GCA_031430055.1 Akkermansiaceae bacterium
GTCACTGCCCGTTTACTCGATTTGGTCGATCAAGGAAAAGGCACGGAGCTTGAGCGCGGTTATTGCTACGGCCTGATCAAGTATCTTGAGGAAGGGCCGGTAGGAGCAGCAAATGCTTTTCGCAAAGTCGCTGAAAAATTTCCAAACGACCTCCAAGCGAGCATTTTCGCCGCCCTCTTCAGCAGGGGGGGCTATGATGAATTTGGCACCGCGACGCCGGACCAGGAAGCGGCGGAGAAGAGCCTCGAGAGGCTCGTCGAGAAGCATCCGGAAAGCCCGGTGCCGCTGAACGCCCTGTTGTCGATTCGTGCGGATGGTCCGGATCTCAGTCCGTGGACAGATCTCGCCGTCAAACTCACTCAGATGTCGCCCGACTACCCGCCCTACTTTTATTTGCTGGGTCATTACGAATGGCGCAGCGGCCATCACGGCAAGGCCGCTACTGCATTGGGTCGGGCGTCATCTCAATATGAAAATTGGATGAAGGAAAACCGTGTCACGGTCGCGGATTGTCCGGAATGGGTGAAGGCCGAGTGCTATCGGATCGTCTCGCTGGTCTCGAAGGGGGAGTTCGACACGGCCTATGCGGCAGCGCGTCAGATCGCCGCGACCCCTGCGCAGAGAAGTCGGGGCTCGTCACCCGGTGTTCGTCTCTTGTTATGGGATGCGAAAACCTTGCCCGCCCGTATCCTCATTCATCGCAACTTGCCAGGAAATGCCGGGGAGGCCCTTGCTTCCCTGCCCACACCTGATGAAATGAAAGCGTTCCACGGAAAAACCATCGCTTACTGGTGGATCGATGGTCTCCGCTTCGCGTTGGAGGCTCAGCGTTTGATCGATCACAAAGATTTCTCCGCTGCGAGAGACGTGGCGGTTGCCTTGAGTCAGCATGGGGAAACGTTCAGCAAGACTCAGGGCACAGCCACTGCCATCGGTGAGCGCAGTGCGTGGACGCGGGCATTCCGCGCGCTGGAAGTCCTCGCGTCCGATCTGCGCGGCCGCCTCGCGCTCGCAGGCCCTGAAGACCGAATCGGCACCGCTTACAACTGGTTCGCCTCCGCAGCAGATCGTCAACGCCCCTCGCCGATGATGTTTCCTCCCATGCTTCTGACGCCGATGTCGATCCGGCTCGGCGAATATTATCTGGCGGTGGGTCAGCCTGCGGAAGCCATCGAATCCTACCAACGTGCGCTCGGGATTTTCCCGAATGACATGCACGCCCTGCTCGGGCTGAAGAAGTCCTACGACGATGCGAAGCTTCCCACTGAGGCTGCCGCGACGGAAGAGAAAATCCGACTTTTGCAGGCTCGATAGATTTGAGCCATGGGTGTTCTGAGGCTTTAAAACGGGCAAAAAAATGGCCGCCGAGGAGTCCCTTCCCCGGCGGCCTAAATCGTCTTACCCCACCCACACCCGTAGGTTCGGCAGACAACTGTGCTGTTACACCCTTACATGAAAGAACGATTACTCGTTGCTTTCATAGAGTTAAGACATTCAAGATTTATAAACGTTCAAAGTATTTTAAAAACTTTCAAAATTTTTATCGCAGCGCTTTTTCATCCTTCACACTTGGCACTTGGAAAACCCCCGCCGTTTCAAGACGCTCCGGCCATGTCGCACCGCCACATCGATGTCCGCTACGTCGCCAATCTCGCCCGCCTCGAACTCAGCGATGCGGAAGTGGCCACTTTCCAACCCCAGCTTGAGGCGATCCTCGGCTACGTGGAAACCCTCTCGAAACTCGATGTTTCCGGCATCGATGCCACGGCCCATGCTTCTGATGTCTTCGGCAGGATGCGCGATGATGTGCCGCACCAGAGCCTCACCCCGGCCGCCGTTTTGCAAAATGCTCCCGACCAAGCCCAGGGCCAAATCCGCGTCCCCAAAGTCGTCGCCGACGCGTGAGATTCCCCTTTCAGCTTTCCAAATTTCAGCTTTACCCAAAATGACCATCACTCAGCTCCGTCAGCAGCTCATCGCCGGCGAGACCACCCCCACTGCCATTCTTGAAAATCTCGCTGGAGAAATCGCGACTCGCGACTCGAAGACGGGCGCTTATCTCTCCCATGATCTCCAAAGCGCCCTCGCCGAAGCCGCAAATGCCGATCTTTCTCTCCCACTCGGCGGCATCCCCATCGGCATCAAGGATAACATGAACGTGCTCGGCCAGCCCTGCACCTGTGGCTCCAAGTTTCTCGAAAACTACGTCGCCCCCTACGACGCGACCGTCATTAAAAAACTCCGCGCCGCCGGGGCCATTCCCTTCGGTCGGATGAACCAAGACGAATTCGCTATGGGCTCCTCCACCGAGAACTCCGCCCTCGGAAAAACCCGCAATCCCCACGACCACACCCGCGTCCCCGGCGGCTCGTCCGGTGGTTCCGCCGCCGCCGTCGCAGATCGCACCGCCATCGCCACGCTCGGCTCCGACACTGGCGGCTCCATCCGCCAGCCCGCTTCGCATTGTGGCGTCGTCGGCTTGAAGCCCTCCTACGGTCGCGTTTCCCGCTACGGCCTCGTCGCCTTCGCCTCCTCGCTCGATCAAATCGGCCCGCTTACCCAGTCGGTGGAAGACGCCGCGCTCATTCTCCAAGCCATCGCCGGATTCGACCCTGCCGATTCCACCAGCCTCGATGTCCCCGTGCCCGACTACCTCGCCACGCTTCATGACGGCGTGAAAGGCCTCAAACTCGGCATCCCCAAGGAATACTTCGGCGACGGCATCGACCCCGGCGTCCGCGCCCAAGTCGAAAATGCCATCCAATCGCTCGCCGCCCAGGGTGCCGAGATTGTGGAAATTTCCCTGCCTCACACGGAATATGCCGTCGCCACCTACTACGTCATCGCCCCGGCAGAAGCATCGTCGAATCTTTCCCGCTTCGACGGCATCCGCTACGGCCACCGCGCAGCGAACCCGGCTGATATTCTCGATCTTTACAAAAAATCCCGTGAAGAAGGATTCGGCGCGGAAGTGAAGCGCCGCATCATCCTCGGCACCTACGTTCTCTCGTCCGGCTACTACGATGCCTACTACAGCCGTGCTCAAAAAGTCCGCACCCTCATCCGCCGCGACTTCGAGACGGTATTTGAAAAAGTGGACGCCATCCTTTCGCCTGTCGCACCCAGTCCCGCCCGAAAAATCGGTGCAGCCGGAGCCGATCCGCTTCAGGAATATCTTTCCGACATCTTCACCATCGCTGCCAATCTAGCAGGCATCCCCGGCATCTCCGTCCCCTGCGGCAGCGTCCTATCAGACGATGGCAAAAACCTTCCCGTCGGCCTCCAAATCCTCGGCCCCCACCTTGGCGAAGCCAAGCTTCTGCAAATCGCCCAAGCCGCCGAAGCGTGACACAGGCATTCGTGTCTGTTATTTTTTAGTCATCGTGTAAACGCCATCTCAGTTTGCGGGGGCTTGTTCGATCAGATTGGTGGAGCGCTGGATGAAGACATCCGTCAGAAAATCATTCAAGCCGTCGGCCGCTGCCAACTTGAGTTGCCACATCGCTGAAGCGATCTAACATATGGCGCAGCCTGCACGCCGCCACCGAGCAGGACAAAACCATCGGCAAGGAGTTCGTCATCGAAATTGCGGCCTTGAGGAGCTGATGACGCTCAATTCTTCAGGACGAGCCGGTGCCTTGCCTTGCCGGCTCGGAGGTGGTCGAGCGCAGCGTTCACGTCCTTCATCGCGAAGGTCTCGGTGACGGGTGCGATCTGGTGACGAGCGCAGAAATCGAGCATCGTTGCCACCGTCGCTGGTGAACCGAGTGGTGAGCCGGAGATGGACTTGCGTCCACCGATCAGGGAAAACGCAGCAACTGGCACGGGTTCTAACACAGCGCCCACGAAGTGCAGGCGACCGTCCGGTGCAAGCGCGGCGATGAAGAGATCCCAGTCGAGTGCGACGTTCGCGGTGACGAGGATGAAGTCGAAGGAGCCCGCGAGTTT
>JANPAU010000396.1:0-10026 GCA_031430055.1 Akkermansiaceae bacterium
ACCAGCGGCTCGGTATCGATTGGAAAGCGGCCTTCCCCACGCAAAAAACCTGGGCGAAAGGGGAAGTGGTTTTGTAGTGCCTTTGGGGACAACTCCCAAGCTTTACAAGCCTTCCAGCGCTCCCGTAAGAAACTTGGGCTAGGCACGGACCCTTTCACTGTCATTCAATCCTCACGGCGAACGTGTTTCGCCACTCTTTGACTCTCTGCGTCTTGCACTCAGCCCCCGCGGACGGCGCTCCTATTCCGCTTGCCCGGGGGCGGTGGGTTGGTTACGGGAATTGCGCTGGTCCGCACCGGGCAGCCTCACTTCACCACCGAGAAAGACTCTTTTATGCCAATCACCCGCGCCCTCCTTTCTGTATCTGATAAAACTGGCTTGGCCGAATTCGCCAAAGAACTCCACGAAATGGGGGTGGAATTGCTTTCCACCGGCGGCACTTCCGCCGCTTTGCGCGAGGCGGGATTGCCGGTCATCGACGTTTCCGAGTTCACCGGTGCACCGGAACTTTTCGACGGACGCCTCAAGACGCTCCATCCGAAAGTCCACGGTGGACTCCTCCAGCGTCGCGACGATCCACAACACATCGCCCAAGCCAAGGCGAACGATATCCCGGTGATCGATCTAGTGGTGGTGAATCTTTATCCCTTCGAGGAAACCGTCGCCAAGCCGGATGTGACCTTGGAACAGGCCATCGAGAAAATCGACATCGGCGGCCCATCGATGCTACGCAGCGCGGCGAAAAACCACGCCAGTGTGACCGTCATCGTCGATCCCGCCGACTACCCGCGAGTGATCGAAGAAATGAAGGAAAACAAGGGAAACACCACCAAAGGCCTGCGCGAACAACTCTCGGTGAAGGTCTTCATGCGGACTTCCCAATACGACGCCGCCATCGCCGACTACCTCGGTCAATGCCGGACTGGCACTTGTAATAATTTCACCCTCAGCCTGCCACTGGAACAAGAACTTCGCTACGGTGATAATCCGCATCAGAAGTGTGCGCTTTATGGAAATTTCCGTGAGTATTTCACCCAAGTGCAGGGTAAGGAACTCAGCTACACCAACATCCTCGACATCGAGGCGGCCTCAGACCTGATCCTCGATTTCGTCCGCCCCACCGTGGCCATTCTCAAGCACACCAACCCGTGCGGAGTCGGCCAGGACGACGAAGACCTGCGCGTGGCTTGGCAAAAAGCCTTCGAGACCGACCGCCAAGCACCGTTCGGCGGCGTGATCGTTTGTAACCGCCCGCTCACGCTTGAACTTGCACGGGTGATTTCCGAAATTTTCACCGATGTCATCATCGCCCCCGAGTTCGAGAGCGATGCGCGGGCCTTGCTTCAGAAAAAGAAAAACCTGCGGCTCATGAAAATGAACGACGCCTACCTGATGGAGAAACAATCCCCCGTCATTCGCTCCTGCCCCGGTGGCATCATGGTCATGGACCGCGATCACTCCGCGCTCGGCTTGGAGCATCTCGAAACCAAGGTCGTCACCAAGCGACCGCCGACCGGCGAGGAAATGCGCGCCATGCGCTTCGGCTGGAGAATCGTGAAACACGTGAAGTCGAACGCCATCGTCTACTCCAGCGCCGATCGCACTTTGGGCATCGGTGCCGGCCAGATGAGCCGGGTCGATTCCTCACGAATCGCGATTTGGAAAGCCAAGGAAGCCGGCCTCGATCTCAAGGGCAGCATCGTCGCCTCCGACGCCATGTTCCCCTTCGCCGACGGCTTGCAATCCGCCATCGACGCCGGTGCCACCGCCTGCATCCAGCCGGGTGGCTCAATGCGTGACGAAGAAGTCATCGCCGCCGCCGACGCCGCAGGGATGGCCATGATCTTCACCGGTCACCGGCACTTCAGGCATTGATCTCATGAAGCTGAAGAAATCTCAGCTGACATTCGATCACCGCTCGGACTTCGAGCCATTCTTTTCGCGCAGCGGCAGTAGCAGGATTGTCCAACAAACGGCAGTCATTGCAAGAACACACCACGGCGTGAGCCAACCGAAGCGGGTGAAAAATGTGAGCTTCGTTTCCCGCTTCAGGAGGCCAGAAATAGCTCCCTGTTCGAGCGCGGCTAACCGCGCGTGAACTTGGCCGTTAGGATCGATGATTTGAGAAACTCCAGAGGTCGCCACGACGAAAAACCAGCCAGCCCTTGCGCCATGGCGCGATCTTCCACAAACCACCTTTGACGTCCGCCCATTCACGAAGCACATTCCGCCCGCCATGGCATTCGCCGATGTTTTCCCAGACCTCTTAAAACGACCAACGCCCTTGATGCGGCGGTTCCTGCGCCTTATCGCCGAGGAAGCAGGCGGGCCACTCGAAGCATTGGCCCGCCAGAGCCAACAGGTGACGCGCCAGCACTTCGGCAAGACGATGCGCCTCTTCGCACCACTCTACGTTTCTAACGAGTGTGTAAACAATTGCAGTTACTGCGGCTTCTCGCGCGATGCCGGGATTTACCGGACGACGCTCACCGTAGATCAAGTGGTGACCGAAGCGCGGCATCTCCACGGCCTGGGTTTCCGAAATGTCCTGCTCGTCGCCGGCGAGCACCCGAAGTTTGTCTCCGAGGGCTATCTGCAAAATTGCCTCGATGCGCTCAAGCCTTTCATCCCCACCCTCGCACTCGAAGTCGGGCCGATGGAGGACGAGCAATACACGGAGATCGTCGGCCATGGCGCGGAGGGACTCGTCGTCTATCAGGAGACGTATCATCGCGAGACTTACACCCAGCTCCACACCGCCGGGCCGAAGAAAAATTTCGACTGGCGGCTGGATTGCCCGGAGCGCGCGTATGCCGGTGGCTTCCGGCGGATCGGGATCGGTGCCTTGTTCGGGCTGGCGAATTGGAAGTTTGAGGCACTCGCGCTGTGTGCGCATTTGGAGTATCTCTATCGGAATTGTTGGAAAGCACAATTCACCATCGCCTTCCCACGGATGCGGCCGTATGCGGGAAATTATGAATACCAGCCAGATCCGGATCTCTATCTACCGGACAAAGCCTTCGTCCGTTTAATCGCCGTTTTTCGCCTACTCTTCCCGCAAGTCGGCATCGTCGTTTCCACCCGTGAACCCGCACCGTTGCGGGATGCCATCGCCACGCTCGGAGTCACCCACATGTCCGCCGGAGCCAAGACCGAGCCAGGCGGTTACACCGGCGCGGGCGGCGACGACCTTCATCTAACCGTGAAAGGTCGTCGGGTAGAGTTACAGGGAAAATCCGGCTGTGAGAAAGCGACCGAGCAATTTCAAATCCACGACACCCGCAGCCCTGCCGAAGTCGCCGCGATGCTGCGCGGACAGAACCTCGATCCGGTGTGGAAAGACTGGGACGAGTCGCTGCTGGCGCTGGCGTGAGATATTCTGGTGCGCATCATGATTTGGGGAAATGCGAGATGACTTCCAAACGGAGCGCTGGCTTTAGCCGGCCCGATCCGGGTCGCATCATTCATTGCCCGGGCCGACTGAAGTCAGCGCTCCATTTCGCTTCGCGAAATTCACAAATTATGACGCATCCCATTACAACGGCTTTGACGCCGTAGGGATCTAGCGGCAATCTTCCGGTCCCATGACCGCGCAAGAAGCCCTCGTCGCCCTCAACATGTTGCCGAAGATCGGGCCGGTGCGCGTGCGGCGCTTGCTGGAAGCCTTCGGCGGCGATCCGGCATCCATCCTCGGCGCGGCCAAAGACCGGTTGATGCGAGTGGATAGCATCGGTGAGGAAACCGCGAAAATCCTTCATGCCTGGCAAGATCACGCCGATCCTACCACCGAGCTGCGCGAGGCCGCCGAGCGCGGGATTTCCATCGTGACACAGGATAACGAAGACTATCCGGCCCCTTTGCGTGAAGCTTACGACCCGCCATTGCTGCTCTATGTCTGGGGAAAATTGGAAGCGCGGGACAAACACGCCATCAGCGTCGTCGGCTCGCGGCGTGCGACGATTTACGGCACGCAGGCGACGAAAAAACTTTCCTATCAGATCGCACAGGCCGGTTTCACAATCATTTCCGGGCTCGCCCGCGGCATCGACACCGCCGCCCACGAAGCTGCAGTCGCGGCGAACGGACGCACCATCGCGGTGCTGGGTTCGGGACTGGCGAAACTTTTCCCGCAGGAAAATCTCGCGCTCGCAGAGAAGATCGCCAGCGGCTTCGGTGCGGTCGTTTCTGAGTTTCCGCTGCACACCTCGCCGGACAAGCAGACTTTCCCGATGCGCAACCGCATCGTCGCCGCCTGGGCGCGGGCCGTACTCGTCGTCGAGTGCCCAGCGTGGTCAGGTTCTCTCATCACCGCGAACCTTGCCTCCGAGTATGGCAAACCCATCTTCGCCGTCCCCGGGCCGATCGACAAACCCACGTCCGCCGGTTGCAACCAGCTCATCCGCGACGGTGCCACGCTGGTTGCCGATGCCAGTCATCTGCTAGACGATCTCGGCCAACTGCCCTTCGCCCGCCAAGCCAGCCACATCGAGCCCGCAGCTGAAATCCCCGAACTCCCCGAAGAAGAAGCCGCCGTTTTCGCCGCGGTGACGAGTGACGAATCGTCGGTTGACCGCATCATCGAGCGCAGCGGTTTACCTGCACATGTGGTGACAGCGACCTTGATGAAGCTAGAAATGCGGCGGCTGGTGCGAGCTTTTCCGGGCTTCCGTTATGCACGGAGATGACGAGAGCTCCCAACTATTTCCTGCCGAAGAGACCGGTGATGCTGCCAAGGATACCACCCATTTCAGGGGCTTTGCCCGCCATCACATCATCGATCATGGTGTGATAGGTTTGAGGAATCTTGGTTTTCACGAATTCCGCTACAGTTACAATTGCCTTGTCAGTCATCTCCTCGCTGAGGCCGATGGCTTTGAGTTTCTCTTTGAGTTCGTTCATGGTTAGAAGGAGTTGGAGTAGAAGGTTTTGATCCAAACCTTCGTATGTCGGAACTCTAAAGCGGCTACCCATCGTGGCAACGCTTGTTTTTGGGAGATGCCATGGCTAGTGTGTGGCGATGTTATTCCCGGATTTCGAATTTAGCACCGGCCTCGGACTTACCGCGTTTTTGTTATTCTACCTAGTCGGGCTGCTGCACGTCCTCCACGCATTGATGCATGTCCGCACGTCTCAGGGGACGATCGCTTGGGTGATTTCCCTTATGACCATACCGTTTTTGGCGATTCCGATGTATTGGCTGCTGGGCCGAACTCGTTTCTTAAGAACCATCGGCGGCAGGCGGGAAGCGGATAGCTGCCTTGGCAAGTTAGCCATCACGATGCATCGGCGTTTGAGACACTGTGAGGTAGAAATTCCCGAGGACGATGCTTTCGAGCGAGCGGCCCAAGTGCTCGGCGGCTTGCCCTTTACCCGAGGCAACCAGCTTGAATTATTGATCGATGGGGATGTCACCTTTGAACGGATTTTTGAAACGATTCGGACGTCGGAAAACTACCTCTGCGTGAATTTCTTCATCGTGAAGAATGACAAGCTTGGCGCTCGTTTTCAGGAGGCGCTCATCGAACGTGCGCGGGCTGGAGTGAAGGTCTATTTCCTCTTCGACGAGATCGGCTCGCACAAGCTGCCGCGGCGTTATCTGAGGGAAATGGAGGCGGCGGGGATCGAGTGTAAATCGTTTGGCATCAACCGACACTGGTGGTCGCGCTTGCAGCTGAATTTCAGAAATCACCGCAAAATCGTGGTGAGTGACGGCAAGGCGGCCTTCATCGGCGGCTTGAATGTGGGCGACGAGTATCTAGGCCGCGATCAACGTTTCGGCGAGTGGCGCGACACGCATTTGAAGATGGAGGGGCCGGTGGTGCAAGCGGTGCAGTTAGTGTTTCTGGAAGACTGGTTCTGGGCCTCGGAGCGGGTGCCGGATTTGCATTGGGATACGGAGGCAAAAGCGACAAATCAAGTCGCCGCGATCATCCCCACCGGCCCGGCGGATCCGGCGGATTCCTGGCAGTTAGTGGTGGCGGAGGCGGCGAATTCATCACGCAAGCGGCTGTGGATTGCTTCGCCATATTTCGTGCCCGATGAGGGAGTGCTCACCGCCTTGCAAACTGCTGCAATCCGTGGGGTGGATGTCCGAATCCTCCTGCCCGCGCGGGCCGATCATTTACTGGTCTGGCTGTCGGCATTTTCTTACTACGAACAAACGATTCCCTTCGGCGTTAGACTATTTTGTTTCCAAAAGGGCTTCCTGCATCAAAAGGTGATGCTCATCGACGACCGTTTGGCCGCAGTGGGAACGGCCAATTTGGACAACCGTTCGTTTCGCCTAAATTTCGAGATTACCGCCTTTTGCGCGGACCCGAAATTTGTGGCGGAAGTCGATGCCATGCTGACCCAGGATTTCAGTAACTCCCGCGAAGCGATGTTAGAAGACATCACCCGCAAGCCGTTCTATTTCCGTGCCGCCGTCCGCGCGGCGAGGTTGCTAGCGCCGATTCAATGATACGAAAAAGGCCCGACCGCTTGCACGATCGGACCTGGAAAAATCTGCGAAAAATCAACGTGAAGCGACGCTTGCAAGGTCCGGGCGCTGGCGAACGATATTGGCCAACATCTTGCGACAATGGTCGAACTTGACGCGTTGGCTAAGCAACTCCGCACTGCGAGTGAAGGAACCCCACTGGACCACCGTCATCTCGACCGTGCGGCGTCCCCAAAGGCCCATGATGTCCTTGGTCGGAGTGTAAATATCCACCGTCCCCGTTCCAAGGAGTGCTGAGCCGTAATCGTCGACCACGTAGAGATAAGGCAGACCTTTGATCCGAAATGTCGTGCCCGCAGGATAGAACGACCAGTCGGCAGCCGCACTGCGGACGCGGTCATTGTAACGCAGAACCGAGCCAATCGCATTCTTGCTGCCGTAAATCAAGTGGTCCGACTCGCTGCAAGTGTAAGCCGTCGTGCGGACGATGCGGTTACGATCACTGAAGGCGTAAACCGGCATCGAGTGCTTATCACGGGGCTTGCTGGCGGCAGCGGCAACGACCTGGGAGGATGCGGGAGGAAGCGCGAAGCTCTCTTTTTTTGCGTAAATCGTCGCACCAGAACCGATCGACGACTTTGAAATGATGTGCGGGCCGGAGCTACCGCAACTGGTGAAAAGCGCCGCCACCAAGGCAAGCACGGTTAGGGAAAGGGATCGGGAAATCATGAAAAAAATATCGCTTAGGGATGCGCCACGCAAAACGAGGCGCGGCCTCCATAGGCTACTAAAAATGACAGAGCAAACTGAAAAAGCCAACCATCGCAAATTTACATGGTAATCTCACTTACCACGAATGAGTTACGAAATTAAATGATCAAACTATTTTAATCAACTTTCCCTGACAGTCAGTCAATTCCGCCCAGCTCAACGGGTCGCTGCGGGCAACCAAACCCGCGCACCGACGCTCCTCTCAGATGCCGCATGGAAGAATCGATCGAGTCCGCGACGGCCATGGAGATCGGCGACGGCATCGACGGTGCGCCCCCACCGCCAACGGAATCCGGCGTCGCGCAACCGGAGCGGCTCCGCCCAGCGGCTTTTCAAGACCAACTCCGTTTCGGTTCCCATGAAGCGGGCTCCGATTTCCAGCATCCATCGCGCGGCAGGTATCCCGAGCGGCATGCCAACGGCCTCGCGAAAGGTCCGCATCCACTCACGATTGGTGGGAAATTCGGGTGCCGTGACATTGATCGTGCCATCGAGAAATGGATCATTGATCGCGAAATCAACGGCTCGCAGGAAATCCTCCATGTGAATCCAACTGATGCGTTGCTTGCCGCTGCCCATCGCCCCACCCAGCCCGCGGGCTGTTAGCTTGCGGAGCACGTCGTAAACAGTGGCCTCCTCATTCGCGAGGACCATCCCGATTCGCAAAGCAAGCTTCCGCGTTTCCGAAGGGGCTTCTGCGCCGAAGAATGCATCCTCCCAAGCCTGTGCCACCTCGCAGGAGAATCCCTCCCCCGGCTCACCCAACCAATCGTTCTGCGGCTTGTCCTCTGCGTGCCGATACCACGTCGCGGTGCTCGCGTTGAGCCAAGCCCTCGGCGGTGTTTTGCAAACTCGGATCGCCTCGCCGATGACTCGCGTGGCATCCACCCGGGAATCGATGATTTCCCGGCGGTTCCTCGCCGTGTAGCGGCAGTTCACACTGCGCCCGGCCAAATTGATCACCGCCTCCGCGCCCTCTAGCGCAAGTGCCCAGGGACCGAGATTTTTCCCATCCCATTCTAAGAACATTCCATCACCACTCCAACCTTTACGACTGCGGCCGATGGCGACCACCTCTTTCCCGTTGCGGGCGAAGTGGCGGCACAGGTAGCGGCCAAGAAATCCATTGGCTCCGAAAATCACGATCACAGGGTTCATGGTAGTTTTGCTTTTTGATTAATTCCGATTTTTCAGGAAAATTTGAAAATATGAGTGAAATTTTTTTCCTCAGCCAAGTAGTTTGGCGGCCATTTGGACGGCGAACCCGTGTTTCATCGACGAGATCCGATCTGACATTTTTGAAGCGAATCCGACGAAGTCTTCCAGCGCACGCATTTGGTCGTGGAAGGCTTTACCTTCGGGAGTGGTGATCTCGCTGCTATCCTCGGCGCATTTGCTGAGGATGGCCAAGGCGGGCTCGATTTCACGGCGCTTTCGCTCGCGGGCAACGATCGTAAAAATCTGCCAGACATCCTTTTCCGCCTCGAAAAACTCCCGGCGTTCGCCTTTTTTCACCACCGAACGGATCAACCCCCACGCGACCAATTCTTTGAGATTGGTGTGGGCATTGCCGCGGCTGACTTCCAGATCCTCCATCACATCATCCGTCGTCATCGGCTGCGGCGCGGTCATCAGTAACGCGTGAATCTGCGCCATCGTCCGGTTGATCCCCCACTGGGTTCCGAGCGCGCCCCATTGCGAGACAAACTCGTCTCTCGCTTGTTTGAGTTTTTCGGTTTCCTCGCTCACGTTTTCAATAAATACTGAAAATTCAGGAGATGCAAGCTGAAATCGTTTCGCACTCAAAATGTCTCGCCGCCATTTGAATAAGCAGATAGTAGCAAGTAATGGATAGATTGCGGATAGTGATCCTTCCATTTTTGCCAGCATGACCATTCCCAACTCCTATGAAACATTGCCATCGCTTCGTTCCCTCCATCCGCATTTTTCACCCTGACCGGTCTACGCGAGCATGGCTCGCTGTTTGGCTCGCTATCGGAAATTTCACCCTCCACGCCGCTCCCGTCGCCATCACCGGAGCGGGATCTTACTCGCAGAACTTCGACACGCTGCCAGCCAGCGGGTCCGCCACCTGGGCCGATGACTCGACTCTGCCGGGCTGGTATTCACAACGCACCGGAGGCAGCGGAACCACCATCGAGGCGAGCGCGGGTTCCGAAACCAACGGAGCCCTTTATTCTTACGGCACCGCCAGCGCGATGGAACGAGCACTCGGCTCCATCGGCTCCAGCACTGCCACGGCGGGAAGCTTCGCCCACGGCTGCCAGCTCCAGAATACGTCCGGCGAGGCAGCAACGCTCAACTCTCTCGCCTACATTGGCGAGCAGTGGCGAAAAAGCGGTGTGACTGACGCGCAAGTCGTCACGCTTTGGTATAAAATCAGTCCGACTCCGATCACTTCGCTGGAACCCTCGTCCGATGCCGGATGGACCGCTGTTCCGTCGGGAAATTTCAGCAGCCCAGTGAATACCAGCCCTGGAACGTCCCTTAATGGCAACGACCCGGCCAACCGCACCGCGATTTCAATCAACCCGAGTATCTTCGTCCCAGCGGGCAATTACCTGATGATCCGTTGGAAAGACCCGGATCACACCGGCACTGACCATGGCCTGGCCATCGACGATGTTTCGCTCGCATGGATCGCCAGCCCGGTCATCAGCCTCAGTCCGGGCAGCATCGCCTTCGTCGGCTTTAACGCGGATGGCGACGATGACCTCGCTTTCGTCGTGCTGGCTCCCATCGCGCAAAACGATGTAATTCAGTTCACTGACAACGCGTGGAACGGTTCTCCCGTG
>JANPAU010000397.1:0-2186 GCA_031430055.1 Akkermansiaceae bacterium
GGTGGCGCGGCCTTGATAAGGCCGCAGTCAATGCGAGGTGAAAGAGAAGCCCAAGAGGAGCGAAACGGAATTCGCTTGGGCGGTTCTTTCTCACTTCATTGGCGTGCGCTTTGACTCGGGAGCGCCCCACGCTCCCTCGCCCCTTCGGGGCACGTCGCGTTCGCTCCTGTCTAAAACAGCTACAAGCCTTCGCTGTTTTTCAGCGAGAGGGCGCTACCTGACACGCTCTCACCTGATTGTCTGCGCTTTGATCAAAGATGGCGCGTTTAGCGCTTTATCTACTGAAATCAATTTTACGGCACGCTAGGTTTTGTATCCGATGGTGGTATTGATCGTTTTGGCGTTGGAACCCGCCAAACGGGTGTTCATCTTGTTCCACATAATCTCGAAATTCGAACCATTGGCTAAAATCGGAATTAATGGGCTTTCGCTATCCGGTAAACGGAGGCGCTGACGGACATCCTGCAAAAAAGAAATTGCTCTCGTCGGGTTCAACAAATCCTTGAAGTCAATGATCAGGGGATTGAAGTTGTTCCAAAATATCAGTTGATCATCATGATCCTTTTGCAGCTTCTCGAGGGAAGGTGAAAAATTCCACTTTTTCATGGATGCTTGAGCGGCTGCTAGATCGCGCGTCGGTATGATCACCAGTCCGTTGGAAGCTATCGATTCTAACAATTTCAAAGTCTCTTGGTTAAACGGGCGCTGACGGAAGTGGGTTTTGATGATGCAGCTCCCGGCGTTCGTGAGTGTGTTGGGGTCGTGTGCCTCGTAAACGAAACGGTCGAAATCGATATACAGAGGATTATTTCGATATGAACTGAGGTTGTTGAGTAGGAGGTCGATCGTCAAATGGGTGCCACTTCGCATCAGTGACGAAACAATGATTGGAGGACTTGGCCCACGAGGAACTGGACCGGGCGGGCAAACTGTTTTGGCGTTATCGTGAGGGATGCAGGTTGAGAAAATGTACCTCAGTGTCGGTTCGATCATAAAAGTGACTTGTGGCAGCGTAGTAGCATGGAAAGGTGGTTTTTGGGTTTATAGAACGCTCAGGATTGAGCTAAGTTTCGTAAAATCTCACTCGCAGTTGCAAATTCAATGCTTGCTGCGCATTTTTTTTGGCAGGCTACCGCCCTTGGTTGCGAGTTACGAGAGGCGCTGAAGTTTTTCGGGAAACGGTCAGTTGAGTTCGAGTCAAATGAAGCTTTCATGCGAATTCTTGTTTAAACCGGCTATTGTTCAAGAAAAAATGAACTATGCACAGGTGCTCGTTTCTGGGGCGATATGCTTTAGCGTCCAGTCTTGCTAAGAGTGCGGCAAAAAGCAAGGTTCCTGCCAGATGGAATTGCTACGAAAGCTGTTGTTGCACCGGTGGATGCGGATCGGGCTGATGGGTGCTCTGGTGGCTGGTCTGCTTGCGGGTGGGATTGCTTGGAAAATGGGCGTGGACTTAGCGAGCTTGAAGGAGGCTTGGCGGAATCTGAACGATTACTTGGTGAGACATCCGTGGGCCTTATTTGCCGCCTTGGTGGTTCTGCCGGGTCTGCCGGTGCCGACGAGTGCGTTGCTTTTCACCGCCGGGGTGGTTTGGAGGGAGCAGCCGATGATGGCGGTCGGCTTGTCGATGGTGGGAATTTCCCTGAACTTGACTTGGACTTACTGGCTGGCGGCGGGGCCGGCGCGGCGCTTGGTGGAAAAAGTGCTGGCGGCGACGGAGATTCAAATTCCTGATTTACCGCGAGGCGATCATTTGAGGCTGATTCTGATCATGAAACTGACTCCGGGGATTCCGTTTTTTCTTCAAAATTATCTCTTGGGTTTTCTCAGGGCTCCGTTTTGTCTTTACCTGCCAATTTCCATTCTGAGTAACGGGATCATCGGCACTGGATTCGTCCTGAGTGGAGTGGGACTGGCTGATGGCAACCTAATGCCTGCCATCACCGGTGTGTCATTGATCGCGGTGGGGGTGGTATTGACGCAAATGATCCGTCGATGGTTGGCGAAGAAGAGGCTGGGAATTGTGGGCTGAAGGGTGGCGCTGCCTTGATAAGGCGGCAGTCAATGCGGGGCGAAAGGTAAGTCCAAGAGGAGCGGCACGGCTTTGGCTTGGGCGGTGCTTTCGCTTCTCATTGGCGTGCGCTCTCAGCGAGAGCGCGCTACCTTCGCGACGAGCTGAAGGGTGG
>JANPAU010000398.1:0-5953 GCA_031430055.1 Akkermansiaceae bacterium
GCCACGGGCGACCGAGAAGTTAATTTCGCGGACCGCTTCGTGGCGGGCGTAGCGCTTGGTCAGTTGATTCACTTCGATCATGATTTAGGGTCTCGGCTTAAGTGGGGAAATTCGTGCCTGCACGGTTGACGCGATGGGCTACGCCCTTTAATAAATCGCCGCGCGAGGCGGGCCAAGCTGGAAATTTGCGGGCTCTCTTCACGATTATTACCCATTTCACATGAACTCTTCGGTTTCGCCGCGACAGAACTCTGAATTATTGGAATCAAAATACTCCGAATGGTGTGAGGACCCGAAATCGGTCGATGCCACGTGGGCCGCATTTTTTGAGGGATTTGAACTGGGTTCTGCCCAGGTAAAGCGCAAGGAGGAGGCTGCTGCGACAGGTGCCATCACCACGGCTGCTTCAGATGCGGATCTGGCGTTTTTCGGGAAAGTCGTGAGTTTGATTTATAATTACCGGACTTTGGGGCACACCCAAGCGGCGATCAATCCCCTTGACGCACCGGAGCACAATCCACGTTTGAAGATTGAGCAATTCGGCTTGAGCGCGGCTGACTTGGACAAAGTGGTGTGGAATTCCTTCTTCCGCCACGGTGACAAGATGAAGCTGCGCGACATGGTCGCCGCGCTTGAGGCGACTTACTCGAACAAGATTGGCTTCGAGTTCATGCACATTCATAACACGACCGTCCGCCACTGGGTGCGCGAGCGGATCGAGTCTCACGCGCTGCGGTCTGATGAGACTCCGGCGAAAAAGCTCAATTCACTTTGCTGGGTGCTGGAAGCGGAGGCTTTTGAAAATTTCCTCGGCAAGCGATTCCTCGGTGAGAAACGGTTCTCTAACGAAGGTGGTGAGGGTGCGATGATCATTCTCAATGCACTTCTGGAAGCCTGCCCGGCACTCGGCGTCAAGGAGATCGAAATGGGAATGTCCCATCGCGGGCGATTGAACATTCTCGCGAATTTCGTCCGCAAATCGCTTACAACTCTGCTTTACGAATTCACTCCCACTTACGAGCCGGACACAGTCGCGGGAGATGGTGACGTGAAATACCACCTCGGCTACGAGAGCATTCGCGAACTCGCAGACGGCAAAGTCCGCGTGAGCTTGGCGGCAAATCCAAGTCACCTTGAAGCGGTCAACTCAATCGTCGAGGGCAAGGCACGCGCTCGCCAGCGCGTGCTCAACGACGCCGCCGGTGGTGAAATCGACCGGCTGCAAGTGCTGCCGATTCTCCTCCACGGCGACGCTGCCTTCGCCGGCCAAGGCTCGGTTGCAGAGGTGCTCAATCTTTCCCAGCTCAAGGGCTATCGCACCGGTGGCACGATCCATCTCATCATCAACAATCAGATTGGCTTCACCACCGCTCCCGCCGATGCACGCTCTTCGGCTTATGCGACGGATGTGGCAAAAATGGTCGAAGCTCCGATTCTCCACGTCAACGGCGAGGAGCCGATGGAACTCTACTGGGCAGCTCTTTTTGCCCTGGAATTTCGCCAGAAATTCGGCCGCGACATCGTGCTCGACATGTATTGCTATCGCCGCCAAGGCCACAACGAGGCGGATCAAGCGGCCTTCACCCAGCCGCTTATCGCGAAGAAAATCGCGGAACGTCAGACGTTCGGGAAGATCTACAAACAACAACTTGTCGCCGAAGGTGTCATTTCTCAAGTCGATCTCGAATCGCTCGAACAGGCGATTTGGGACAAGCTCGAAGCAGGCTATCAGAAAATGCTCGAGCTCCAAGAAGCGGGTGACCGCACCGCCTTCAGCGGATCGACCGGGGTCGATCAGTCGCCGTATTCGCATGCTCCGGTGCCCACCGGGATCAGCCGTGATGCTTTCCAACAAATTGGTAGCGTGCTCACCACGGTTCCGCACGAATTCAACCTAAACCCCACCCTCGAAAAACGCTTCATCCCACGGCGGATAGAAGCACTCGCCACTGGTGGCCCGATCGACTGGGCCTTCGCTGAGTCTTTGGCATTTGGCTCCTTGTTGCTAGAGGGGACTCCCGTGCGGCTATCCGGGCAGGATTGCCGCCGTGGCACTTTCTCCCAACGGCACGCGGTGTTCTATGATTATGAGACCCGGGAACGTTACATCCCGCTCGAACATATTTCACCTAACCAGGCCAAGTTCTGTGTCCATAACTCGTTCTTGTCCGAGTTCGCCGTTCTCGGATTCGACTATGGGTATTCACTTTCCTACCCGACCATGCTCACGCTTTGGGAAGCGCAATTCGGGGACTTCTCTAACGGCGCACAAGTCATCATCGACCAGTTCATTTCTTCGGCTGAGTCCAAGTGGCAGACGCCGAGTGACCTTGTGATGCTCCTGCCACACGGCTATGAAGGTATGGGGCCTGAGCATTCAAGTGCTCGCCTTGAGCGCTTTCTTCAACTCTGTGCCGAGAAGAATCTCATCGTCGGGAATTTCTCCACGCCTGCGCAATACTTCCACGCGCTCCGTCGCCAAAAGCACCGAGAATTCCGCAAACCGTTGGTGCTCATGACGCCCAAAAGCCTGCTGAGTCGCCCCGAAGCGGTCTCGCATGAAGCGGATTTCCAAGAGGGCACTTGTTTCCAAGAAATTCTTCCCGACACCAAGGTCTTCACGAATCCCGCTAACGTCAGCCGCATCATTTTCTGCAGCGGCAAGGTGTATTACGACCTCATGGCGCATCGCCAAGAGAAGGGTATCGAGAATGCGGCCATCGTTCGCATCGAGCAGCTCTATCCGTTCCACCGCGAAATGGTGGAGGTCATCATCAGCCAATACTCGAACGCCTCGCACTTCGTCTGGTGCCAAGAGGAACCGCTGAACATGGGGGCTTGGTCCTACATCTTCCCACGTCTGGAGCGCGCAGTCGGCAGTAAAATTCGCTACGCTGGCCGGGGGACGGCTTCCAGTCCAGCAGCCGGTTCTAAGGCAATGCACTATCGCGAACAGAAAGCGCTCCTCACTCAAGCTTTCGAAGTCTAATCTCGAATCATTTCTCTAACTCTCACCACGTTTCATCCATGTCACTCGACGTAAAAGTTCCTGCCGCCGGCGAATCCATCACTTCTGCCAACGTCGCTCGTTGGCATAAAAAAAACGGCGATGTCGTGAAAAAAGGAGAAATCCTCGTCACCCTCGAAACCGACAAGGTTTCGAATGAACTCGAAGCTGCCGCAGAGGGTGTGCTCGAGATTCTTGTTGGCGAAGGTGAGGAAGTCTCCATCGGCACTGTGATCGCCCGAATCTCGGGTGAAATCGCCGCTGCTGCCCCAGTCGCGGCACCGGCTATCGCACCAGCTGCCGCACCCGGTGGCGTGGTCGAGCTCAAGGTTCCTGCTGCCGGTGAGTCGATCACATCGGCGAATGTCGCCAAGTGGCGGAAAAAGGATGGCGAGCAAGTCGTGCAAGGTGAAGTGCTCGTCACCCTCGAAACCGACAAGGTTTCTAACGAGCTAGAAGCGCCCGCATCAGGGAGTTTGAAAATCATTGTTCCCGAAGGTGAAGAGGTATCTATCGGAGCCATCATCGCCACCATCGACGCCGGAGCGCTGGCTTCAGCCGGCCTCTCAGAAGCGGCCAAGCCAGTTCCCGCCCCCGCTCCGATCCCAGCCCCAGTGTCATCCCCGGTGGTGAAGCCTGACTTCTCCGCTCCGGTCACTCCGGTCGAACGAGTCGCCGTCTCAGAGATTTCTGACGGCCGCACTACCCGCAAAAAAATGTCCATGCTCCGGCGTAAGATCGCCACGCATCTGGTCAACGCTCAACAAACCGCCGCCATTCTAACGACCTTCAATGAGGTGGACATGACCGCCGTGATGGATCTCCGCAAGGATGTGCAGGAAGGCTTCATGAAAAAGCACGGCGTGAAACTCGGCTTCATGTCGTTTTTCGTCAAAGCCGTTGCCCAAGCACTCAAGGATGTGCCGTCCGTCAATGGGCGCATCGACGGCACTGATATCATTGAAAATCATTTCTATGACATCGGCGTCGCTATCGGCACGGAAAAGGGTCTGATGGTTCCGGTTCTCCGCGATGTTGATCAGAAGTCATTCGCTCAGATCGAAAAGGACATTCTCGACTACGCCAAAAAAGCCAAGGACGGTAAGATCACACTCGATGACCTCAGCGGCGGCGTTTTCACCATCTCCAATGGCGGCACCTACGGCTCCTTGCTTAGCACGCCGATTCTGAGTCCGCCACAAAGTGGTATTCTTGGAATGCACACGATTCAACAGCGCCCGGTAGCTCTCAATGGCCAAGTCGTCATCCGCCCGATGATGTATCTTGCCCTCAGCTACGATCACCGCCTGGTCGATGGTAAGGAAGCCGTCACTTTCCTGATTCGCATCAAGGATTGTCTGGAAAGTCCGGCACGTTTACTCTTGGAAATGTGAGACAATGTATCAAGTTACGCCAAACGTCGTTTGATACAGCAAGCCCAGTAGACCCACGCGATCAGTGCGGCTTGTAGCGGTAGCCGAGCCCAGAAGATCCATGTAGGAACTGCTGCCCCGCCGAGTGGAACGTCATTCATCAGCATGTGGATATTTGAGGGGAACACTGCGACTAACACCGCGATCAACCACCACCCTGCAAGCCGCCGCCATTTGGGAAAGCAAATCCCGATGCCACCGACTATTTCTGCAAGACCGCTGAGGTAAATGAGCGGCAAATGCCACGGCAAATAGCCGGGCATCAAAGGCAGATAGATTCCCGGCGAGAGAAAGTGGTTCAAGCCTGCCATGACGAAGGCCAGAGCAAGAAACACAACACTGACTCTCCTAACCATCATTTGATAGGCTACCGTTTCTCGTAGGGTCTTTATGGCAAGTTTGTCACTCCCATCAGGAACTTGTCACACTCGCGAGCGGCTCCGCGGCCTTCGTTGATGGCCCAGACGACGAGCGACTGACCACGGCGGACGTCGCCTGCGGCAAAGACACCGGGGACGTTGGTGGTGAAGCTGCCGTGTTCGGCTTTGATGTTAGAGCGGGCGTCGGTTTCGAGGGCGAATTTTTCAATGACTTCGTTCTCGGGACCGGTAAAGCCCATCGCTAACAGAGCGAGTTGGCAGGGGATGACGCGGAGTGTACCTTCGACGTCTTGGGGGACGAATCGGCCTTGCTCGTCCTTGGTCCACTCGATCTCGACGATTTCGAGTCCGCTGAGTTTGCCAGCGGCGTCTTTGAGAAAACGCTTGGTCTGCACGAGGTAGTGGCGCGGGTCGCGACCTTGAATCGCGTTGGCCTCTTCTTGGCCGTAGTCCATTTTGTAAATCTTCGGCCACTCGGGCCATGGATTGTTCGCAGCACGTTTTTCGGGCGGCTGGGGCATGATTTCTAATTGAATCACGCTTTTGCATCCATGACGTAGGCTGGTGCCCACGCAGTCGGTGCCGGTGTCACCGCCGCCGATGACGACGACGTCCTTGCCGGTGGCATTGAGTGCGGGGTTGGTGCCGTTGAATTCGTTGTCGAGTTGATAGCGGGTATTCGTGGTGAGGAAATCCATCGCCATGTAGACGCCGTCGGCATCACGGTTGTCGATGTAGAGGTCACGGCCAGCAGTGGCTCCGCAGCAGAGGACGACGGCGTCGAAGTCATTACGCAAGCGCTCGGAGGTCCACTCAGTGTCCTTGCCGATGGTGATTCCGGTTTTGAAAGTGATGCCTTCCTCGGCAAGTAAATCGACCCGGCGCTGGACGACGAGTTCTTTATCTAATTTCATGTTAGGAATACCATACATGAGCAATCCGCCGATGCGGTCCTCACGCTCGAAAACGGTGACGGTGTGACCGGCCTGATTCAGTTGGTCCGCGCAAGCGAGTCCGGCAGGGCCGGAGCCGACGACGGCGATCTTCTTGCCGGTGCGGATCTCTGGAATACGCGCGACGACCCAGCCTTCTTCCCAACCGCGATCAATGATGGCGCACTCGTTGTTCTTGAT
>JANPAU010000399.1:0-6677 GCA_031430055.1 Akkermansiaceae bacterium
TTGTGTTTCAAACTTTGTCTTGATTCGCTGGTAAGTTGAAGCGTGTTCGATTAGCCGACAAGAAAATAGTTAGGAAAAAAACTGACAACCCTGATTTTCCTGAAAAGAATTCGGATAATTCCCATCCTCCCACTCATGTCCCTCACTCTCTCTTTCGATATCGGTTACGCCTCCATCGGCTGGTGTGTACTCTCCGCCGAAGAAAAGCTTCCTAACATCCTCGGCACCGGTGTCGTCACCTTTCCGACCGACGATTGCCTCGCCTCCACCCGGCGCGATCTCCGCCGCACCCGCCGTCACATCCGCTCCACCCGGCAGCGGATCGAACGGATGAAATGTTGGTTCGTTCATCGGGGGATATTGACCCGCGAGGAGCTCGATCGAGTCCCCGAAAAGGGAGAGGCTCCTGCATTTCTCCTCGCCGCCGCAGCGCTGAAAGAACACCGCGTTCTGAGTGCATTCGAGCTTTGGACCGTCCTCCGCTGGTATGCCCACAACCGCGGCTACGACGGCAACTCCCTCTGGTCCCGCGACGAAGCCAACGACGACGACACGGAAAAGGAAACCAACGCCAAATCCCTCATGGCTGCGGAACCGGTGACTACCACCATGGCCGAGACCGTCTGCAAATGCCTCGGCCTCAATCCCGCCGATCCGACCACCCGCATTTCCTCCGCCCTGCCCTACAAAACCCTCAACGCTGCCTACCCCAGAGAGATCGTTTTCAACGAGGTGAAAAAAATACTCTACCTCCATACCAACAAAATCCCCGGCATCGACGGCGAGACCGTCCGCTTCATCATCAAGCCAGCCGGTCCCGAAGCCCTAACCAAAGAAGAATCCGCAAAACTCGCCACCGCCGCGATCAAACTCCCGCGCCGCTATCACGGCGGACTCCTTTTTGGTCAACTCGTCCCCCGCTTCGACAACCGCATCATCTCCCGCTGCCCGCTCACTTGGGCCAAGACCTATGATGCGGTGAAGGAAATTCTGCCACAGAACTCCGCCGCCCTCTTTGTTGAAAACTTCGGTGAGTGGGCTTCCACCACGAAAACTAGCGGAACCCGCACCGATGAATGGCAACGCTTGTTAGACAAGAGAACCCAGCGGATCACTAACCACGAATCCCCCGCGAAAGTGGATGAAGAAATCGCCCGCAACCTCGCCGAAAAATCCGCCAAAGTCCCCGCCAAGAAGTGCATCGAGTTCCTCGAATACCGCCTTGCCCGCATCCTCGCCAACCTCAAGGCCAACGGCGAACCCATCGGCAAAGAACTCCGCCAAACCCTCCTCACACTCGCCCGCCAAAAGGGCAGCCTCACGCCCAAGGATCTCACCCGCGAGATCAAAGCATTTTACGGCAAAGTCCCCACCAACATCGACTCCTATTTCAAAATCCACCCCGACAGCGCGGATGCCCTTGTGCTCGATCCTGTCGCTGACGAAGTCCGCAAGGCCAACGAATCCCGCGCAAAACTCTCACCGATCTGGAAACTCCTCTCCGAGCAAACCCAAGCCCACATCATCTCCACCTGGCGCAAGGCGAAAGCCATTTCCCTCGCCGAAATCATCCACCACGACGGAAATCGCGATGCACTCATCGCCGCTCTCCAACCCGCCTACGCCAAAGCGAACAAATCCAAACAGGGCAAAACCAAATACGCCGACATCGACCACTACCTGCGTAAAACCACCATCGCTCCCGATTTCCCATCAGGTCGCGCTCCCTACGCCCGTCCCGTTCTCAAACAAGTTCTAGCAGAGGTTCTCGCCGGTAGTGATCCCACCAAGCCCGCTCGCAAAACCTTCGCCTCCGACGGCGAAAATAAGGACCACGACGGTGTACTCTATCCGCTCAACGACAAAACCTCCCGCGCCCGCACTCTCGAAGACGAACGCCCACTCGATCAACTCACGAACAACCACCTCGTCCGCCACCGCATGCTCATCCTTGACCGCCTCGTCGAGGACATCGCCAAGGAATTCGTCACTCCAGATCGCCCCGTCGGGCAAGTGGTCATCGAAGTCGCCCGTGAGTTGAAGGAATTCTCTGGGAAGACCGCCAAACAAATCGCCTCCGAACTCAACAACCGCCTCAAAGATTTCAAATCGACTATCACCTATCTGGAAAAAAATGCTCCCGACATGATTCTCAACGGCAGCCTCATTCGCAAGGCCCGCATCGCCATGGACATGGGCTGGAGATGTCCGTTCACAGGGAAGGATTTCGATCCATACACTCTTAAGGATTTGGAAAGAGCGCACATCATTCCCTATGCGACCCGCAACACCAATGCCCTCCACGCCCTCGTACTCACTTGGCCGGAAATCAACAGCAAGCAGGGGAAGCGCACTTGCAAGCAGTTCATCATCGAAGAAGAGGCCAATCGAGAATCGGGCAAATCCAACCTCAATCTTTTCACGCTCAAACAATACGAAGCTTTCGTCGAGGGTCTCGATACCAAAGGCCACCTCGACGACATCCGCCGCAAGAAAGCCCGCAAGGCGCTCCTGCTCACCCAAGACATGGACGACAAGGATCTCGGCTTCACCGACGGCCAACTCACCCAGACCAGCCACCTCGCCAAACTTGCCATGCGTGGTCTAACGAAGCGCTTCCCCGGTGCCGCCATCGATCCTATTCCCGGCACCGTCACTGCGGAAATCCGCAAAGCCTGGGACCTCACCGGCACCCTCAGCCTCGTCTGTCCCGAAGTCCTCGATGCCAACGAAAAAGTCCGCCCAAAGGACGAGATCCGCAGCCTCACCCACATGCACCACGCCTTGGACGCCGCCACCATCGCCCTCGCCGCCCACTACTTCCCCCTCCGCAAACATGGCGAGGACCAGAAGGGAAAAATCTGGAAGGCCCTCCTCAAACGTAACCGCAGCCCGGAAGAACAGGAAATCCTCCGCAAGACCGGACTCTTTCAAACCTATCAAAAAACCCGCCGCGACGCCCTCGGCCAAGTCATCGACACCCGCACGGAACTCAAGCTCACCGACCTCCCCAAGTCCCTCAAACAAGCCCTTCGTCTCTCCCTCGCCCAAGCGAGAGTCATGCAACATCTTCCCGCAGATCGCTCGGGCGCTAAGGCGGAACTCACTACTTGGGGCATTGTTTCCACCGTTGGCGAAGGCGAAGACGCGCGGATCACACTTCGCCAAAACTCAACCACTATCGAAGAAGGTCGCCGCAAGTATCTGCCAAAAACCCGCGAAGAACGCGCAGGAAAACTCCTCGGACCCAATCCAAAAGATGGCAGCGGGAAACTCGCAGGTATCAAAGGAGCCATGATCATCGGCGAGAACTATGGTCTTGCTCTCGATCCCTGCCCCACCGTCATCCCCTTCCATGACGTCACTGCCCGCCTCGCTGAACTCCGTAAACAAAACGGAGATAAACCCGCCCGCGTTCTGAGAAACGGGATGCTGATACATTTAGAAAAAAGCCCAGCACTTTCCAGACAGGATTATTCAGGGGTTTGGCGAATCGCCTCGATCAAAAACAATAAAGGAAAATTCCTCATCGACATGATTCGCCCTGCCTACATCACACCGCAAAACGGTGTCGAATGGTCTGGCATGAATAAAACCCTCGGCCCGCTCCTCGCATGTGGGCTGACAATTCTCCCTCGCGATTATTCCGCCAGACCTAGCTAATCAAACGAAAATGCCCTCCTCGAAAGTTCCGAAGAGGGCATCTTGGTGTTGTTTGCTCGGATTAGCCGTGGTAGCAATGAAGCTGAGCGTTGTCTTCGCAGTAACTTTTCGACGAGTATCCCTGAGATGCGGCGCCTACTTGAACACCGTTGGAAGCTTGCCGTTTCCAACGGTGTTTTGTGTTAACGTCGGTGTAGAACGTCCAAGAATCGCTGTATCCGAGAGTGCTACATCCACCGTAGCCATGCCGATTGGCATTGGTTTCACAGTCAACTCGGTTTTGGTAGCCCTCGCTTGAGGCTCCAACGATTTCACCGTTGGTCGCAGTTCTGCGCCAACGCCATTCATGGTGGTTGTCTTGGTAGATCAACCATGTTGTGTTGTCTTTCATTTTTCGATGCCGGCTCCTTTTGATTAGACCAGTTTTAAACCTATCCCGCACCCTCACTCGAAGATGCGGGATGGTCTGAATCAAGGCAGAGCAGTCCCACGTAGGACAAGTTCGGCGAACTAGAAATAGCACCGACTCGATATGTGGTCCAGCTCAAGATTATGCTAGTCCCACTATTTATTAAAATAATCCTTCACGGGTTGACCCGCAGCCCCACCTCGCGAGCCAACGTCCACTGGCGTTTGTCAAAACTCCAGAACTCCGTGGCACCGAGTTCAACCGCTGCGGCCACATGCAGGATATCAAAACTCCGGGTGCGAATGGATGAAGTGTGCGCCCTGCTGAAGCCTATGGAGCGCTGAAAAACTCGCAACCAGTCCGGCTCTATCATTTTCCAGTTTCCAATCCGCTGCAGGCTTTCCACTTGGAGTTCACATTTTGCGGCTCCCACCTCATTCATCGTTCCTGCTGCCACGTTGAGCCGGATGGCATTGCAAATTTCCAGCTTCAACAAGTGGTTGAAGAAGAAGGGAGCATCCTGACCCGCCGTCAGTTCCATGGCTTTCTCATTGTTGGCATCACGCATCACCAGTGAGGTAAGCACACTGCTTTCCACGTAAATCATATCACCAGCGATACCCCTCCCGATCTGCGTCCATGGCATTTCCCTCGATCATGGGTAAGGCTTCCAAATACTCCCTTTGCGCTACTGCCCACGCCGCCCAGTCGATTTTTTTCTCACCGGGATCCGCCGGGCTCCCCATTGGAACCAGCTTCCCCACCTGCTTGCCCCTGCGGGTCAGCACGATCTCCAGCCCTTTTTCCACCTCATCCATTAACTTGGAAAGGTGGTGCTGCGCCTCTCGAATCGTCACCGTTTTCATTGTTGACACATTTGACGCACAAGCCCTCTCGCGTCAATCTGCAAATCCACGGATACCTACGCGATCCCGGAATTCCCGTGCGACCGACGCGATGATAGATTTGCGAGTCTCGGGAAAAGCATTAGCCCAATCATTTTCCCGCATCCCCCCACCCCATCCATTTGTCCTACCACATCGTCAGCATCGACGCGCCCGAGTGCTCCCTTTCCTGCAAGGACGGTCAACTCACCTGCAAAAGCGCAGAAGGAAACCGGCAGGTGCCGCTCGAAGATGTCGGCGCAATCATCATCACGTCCTTCTCCGCGTCCATCCACTCGAAGCTCCTGCTAGAAGCCGCCAAGCATGGAATCGGCCTCGTGATATGCGAGAATTTCAAACCCGCCTCCCTCGTCCTTCCCGCCAACCGCTCGACGGACACGCTGCTTACCCGCTCTCAAGCCTACATCCCGGCCCAGCTTAAAAAACGACTTTGGCACAAGACCATCGATGCCAAGTGCATGAATCAACTTTCCCTCGCGGCGGAGTTGGCCCCGGGAGACGAGAGATTGATCCGACTTGAAAAATTCGCCCGTGGCCGCTTCCCCTCTAAAGAGGCGGAATGTGCCAAAACCTTCTGGAGGATTTACGCAGATCACGTCGCCGAGACCGATGACTTCCGCCGTGGCCGCAACGAGGGCGGCGTGAACAACCTGCTCAACTATGGATACGCCGTTCTGCTATCCACGGTTCTGCAAAACCTCTTCGCCATCGGACTCGATCCCACCTTCGGCATCGCCCACGTCATCCGGGAAAACTCCACCCCTCTCGCCTACGACCTGATGGAACCCTTCCGCCCCTGTGTAGACTGGCGCGTGGCTCAATGGGTGAAAAACCACCGCGACACCAACGAATGGGAAGTCACCCGCGAGTTTCGCCAATGGGTCACCGGGTTCCCTTTGGAAAAGGTCGATTGGTTTGAGCTGAATCTCGACATCCGCGGCGTCATCGAGGGTTCCCTCCGATCCTTCCGCCAATCCCTTACCACCGCCACCTCCGGCCCCTATCGCCCATGGACCCGAACCCTTACAAAATGGGATGGTTGATGGTCGCCTTTGACCTCCCGGTCAAAACGAAGACGGAACGGAAACGGGCCACCGATTTCCGCAAGTTCCTGTTGGACGATGGATTCCGAATGATCCAGTTCAGCGTCTATGCACGGCCCTGCGTCACCTTTGCCCGGCAAGAAACCCATCTTCGCAGGATTCGCCTAGCTGTGCCAAACGAAGGCTCCGTCCGCGCCATGTACATCACAAAGGCTCAGTGGGAAAAGGCTTTCATCATGCACGGGAAGCCCGCTACCGAGGTAGAGGCGGAAAAAATGCCTAAACAAATCATGCTGTGGTGAGGTATACCGTTTTCGTCAAAACGATGTAAATCACTGATAATAAGAGCCGGAGGGCACATCTAGGATGTACCCCCCGGTTTTTGAATCAAGGCAAAGCACGGGATCTACAATTAGCGAAGCATTCAAGAGGATGTACCCCCCGGTTTTTGAATCAAGGCAAAGCCTCAAAGAGCCCCGACTCCCGCGCGAACTCAGGATGTACCCCCCGGTTTTTGAATCAAGGCAAAGCAAGCACGCATCAGTGCGCTCACGAAAATCAGGATGTACCCCCCGGTTTTTGAATCAAGGCAAAGCTGCAAGGGCCGCGTAAAAGTGCTCTCGACAAGGTTGTACACCCCGGTTTTTGAATCAAGGC
>JANPAU010000400.1:0-4653 GCA_031430055.1 Akkermansiaceae bacterium
GCAAAACCCTCGAAGTGCCAGAATCGCTGGCCGCGCAAAAGCATCTCTTCCTGGAGTTGGGAGATCTCGCGGAAATCGCTGAAGTCACGATCAACGGCAAGCCTCTCGGCTTCGTTTGGATGCCGCCTTATCGCGTCGATGTCTCCAGCGCGGTGAAAGCTGGCGCAAATCAGTTGGAGATCCGGGTCGCCAATCTCTGGGCGAACCGCCTCAACGGAGACTCCCTGCGACCCGAGTCGAAGCGCTTGACCCGCAGCAACCGCGATCGGATTCAAACCGACCCGACGAAGGATGGTGGATTCGCGCTGGTTCCTGGCGGCAAGACGCGCCCGGTTTTCACCACACTTCCACCGCTGATGAAATCGGGCTTATTCGGGCCGGTCCGCCTGATCACCCCCAAAAACTGAAATCAAGTTAGGCATTATCAGGCAGAAAACTGATGCTTTCGCCGTTCGCTCTGAGGTGGATCCGGTAATGCCGTAACTTATTTTCTCCGCGGTGGTGTCTTGGGAACCTGCAAGACAACTACAAGTCGTAAATCCTTACTGCGTTGTCGTGAAGAATGGCGCTCTGCTCGTCGGGCATAAGTCCACCGACAAATCCCCGGACCATGTCAGCCCACGCCTGATAAGATTCGATGCGGAGCAAACACACTGGCCAGTCGGTGCCAAAAAGAAGGCGATCCGGGCCGAAAAGCATGAGTGTCTCCTCGAAATACGCACGCAGCGTGGCCTCGTCAATTTCCTCGTCGAGGACTTCGGTGACCATGCCAGAAATTTTCACGCCAAGGATGTTCTCACGTCTCGCGAGTTCAGTCATGCCAGATTTCCACGTTGGATCGATACGGCCTTTCTTGATTTCCGGCTTAGCAATGTGGTCGATGATGATGCCAAGATCGGGCTGGCGATCCACCAATTGGATCGCCACTGGCAGCTGGCGTTGAAAAAGCAGCAGATCGTAGCGTAAGTCCAAGTCGGGCAAAAGTGATAAGCCGCGATGAAAATCATCCCGCAGAAAATAGCTGTCAGGCTCACCTTGGAGAACGTGCCGGACGGCCTTGAATTTAGGATTTGCGGCGAGTCGACCGAGCGGCTCGCTCACGTTTTCATCCACGAGCGGCACCCACCCAACAACGCCGGCAATAAGTGCGGTTTGATCCGCGAGCGAAAGAAGCCAGTCGGATTCCGCCACTATCTGTCGCGCCTGCACCACCACTGTGGCATCGATTCCGGCAACCGCGGTCGCTTGCTCCAGCTCGACGATAAGTTGGTCCTGCGCCAGCGGTGTGCCGGGAGGAATCCAATCGTATTGTTTTGCCGAGTAATTCCAAAGGTGGTGGTGGGAATCGATCATAATGAAAAAAATTAGAGAATCACCGAGTCACGAAGCCTAACGATGGATGACAGCGATTTAATGAGCAACGCCTGCGTGCGGATGAAGTTCAAGCGATCATTTTTTGCGGATGGGTGCCAAGACTTAATATGGAAATCTTATTAACTGATGCGGATGGCAAGCCATTCGCCGTAACCGGCTACGAAGCAGGTAAAAAGGCGACCACAGACGGCAAATACAGGGGATCATTCGCGACCATTTTCAATGAAAGGTCGATGGCTGAAAAAGAAAGTTGGCATGTTTTAAAACGTTCCTCAGATAGGTCTAACGTTCAAGGAACAGGGACGATTGGGAGAAGAAACAGCTTCCGTGCAAGATATTCGCTCGGGCTGATTGATTCAATGTGACCGTCCACGAATAAAACCGGAACCTTCCCATCACTCAGGAAATCCTTAAGAGTGCCACTTTTGAATTCTGCTAGCTGAGTTTCATCATAGCGGAAGAAGAAGTTGTCGCAGGGAGCGATCAAGGGCGTGCGACCTGGATCGGCGATGGCAGCAAGAGGAACGCTGATCACAAGAAGTTCTGTATGAGCGGGAACCGTTCCGGTGGAGGCGAGCGCAAGATTTTCCGGGATCATTTCATTGATTGCGTAGCCGGAATTGAGAGGAGACCATCCGCGCGGAGTGGCGGTTTTTTTGAAAAGTGGGTTATTCAAAATCACCTTGTTGTTCTCCCACCAAACCTTCGTTTTAAACTCGGCGGGTGATGTGTCCGGATAAAGCAGCGCGAGGCAAATTTCGTTCCACTGAACGTCTACGTTAGTCCCATCGGGCTGGGTGGTCGGTGCCTTCGCCGGTGGCAGTTTCATTTCGTGATCCGAGGCGTAGGCGGAAATCAGCGGTCCGAGCTGACGCAGATTTTGCATCGCGGCATTGGCTTTGGCTCTGATCATCATACGTGGTCCCACAGTAAAGGAGAGGGCGGCTAGGATGGCGATGATGACGATGACCACTAGCAGTTCGACTAAGGTGAAACCATCTTTTTTCGTCGGGTTCATATACTTCATGAAAATTATTTAAATGAAGTCGGAGCCGAGTTGTCGAGAGTTTAGAAAATTCTTACCTGTTCCGGTTGGTGAACCAGACAAGATTGCAAGCCAAGACGGCTTTGGTGAAGACTCATTCGCGCCAGGTTAGCACATAAATAACTGCTATTCAGCGATTTGGATCAAAAATAATCACAATAAAAGCTTGACAAGATGAGCTACCCGGCAAGCTCGGTATGCCAAAAGCCTTACTCGACGACCGCTCGACGACCGCTCGACGACCGCTCGTGGCCGAGCCTGCCCGACCTGGCCTTCGACCTGCTAACCGGGACCATCGTGTCCCATAGCCTATACGCCGCCACCGAGCAGGACAAAACCATCGGCAAGGAGTTCGTCATTGAAGTCCGGCGTGGCGATCTTGTTTTGCGGGACATGGGCTACTTCAGCCTCAGCGAGTTCACCGCCATTGAGCTGCTGGAGGCCTGGTGGCTCACCCGTCTGCAGTTGATCACCGGTGTCATGTTAGCGGATGGTCATATCTTGGAGAAATACCTCAAGAGCTTCCAAGGAGATATCATCGACATCGATGCAATCGTCGGAGAGCAAGGCAAGAAGTGTCGCCTCGTCGCCATGCGGGCGGCCCCGGAAGTCGCAGCGGCCCGGCGGGCTGAACGTCGCAAAAAAGCCTGCGATTGCGGCAAGAATCCGCGTCCGAAAGGCCTCAATCGCAAGAGCAACGAACATCACCTGCAAGCACTGGTATTGGCAGGGATAATTACGCATCAACTCGGAATGAGGATTGCACAGAGGATCGGAAAGGTGATGGGGCGGGCAAATCTGAGTTACGAAAAGCTATATGATTTGCTGGCCGTCCGACTCATCAAAGCCCGCAACTTAGACGAGTTAGCCGCATTTGATCCCGACCGGAGACACGTCGAACGAGACAAGCGAATCCGGAAATACCCTGTAGAATCAGGCATCCTGGCCTTAACCTGACGCGAGTGGGTAGCTTTTCTACCGCCTCCACCGGTTGCTCGCCACTCGCAGCCGAGAATGACGCGACCCACAACGCAATCCCTGTCGTCAAACTTTTCGCCCAAAGCGATCTCACCAGTCTCATCCCATTCGTGGTCATTCGCGTCCATTCGTGGTTAGAAATCTCCCGAATTTCAGGAGTCCGCCGTCGTGTTGTTTCAGTTTGATTCATGATCTCATTGATAAATAGGTAATCTCACTTAGAGTTTTTTTTAATCACAGATAAACAGGATGCACGCAGATAGTCGAATGGCTAAGATTTCGGTTTTCATACCGTTCGTTCCAATTCTCCATTTCCTTCTTCCATCTGCGTACATCCTGTTCATCTGCGGTTTGATTCTTCTCAGATTACATTCATTCGCCTTCTTTCTCCTCAACCTTCGCCACCTACTTGGATGGCAGCTCGATCCAGAACTCCTCCGGAATCGTCTCCCGCTCGGTCCATCCCACGCTCCGGTAAGTTTGGGTGTCTCCATACCGTGACACAGGCATTCCTGCCTGTTCTTCTCCACCCGCCCGCTCTCCCCGCCCCGCATAGAGCGCCAGAAACACCTCCGCCATCTCCCGCACCGCCGGAGTCAGCACATGCCCCGTCTCCTTGTAAGACCGCCACACCCACGGGCAGCCCAGCCGCTGGCCCTTCTTGAAAAAATCAAAAGTCGCAGTGTAACGCTCATCCGTCTCGCCGCACATCACCAGCGCCGGCACCTTTTTCACTCGCGCCGTCGGCTCACTCCACCAGCCAGCGGAATACGCCACAAACGCCTTCACCCGCTGCGGCTTCCACAGCGCAAAGCGATGGGCGAAATGCGACCCGGCGGAAAACCCGAAAAACAACACCTTGTCACTCTCTGCCTTGGTCCGTTTCTCTACCTCCTTCAGTGCCTTCTGAGGCGGACCCCGAAATTCGGGCCATGGGTTAAGCTTTGATTGTGGTGGTCGGGCGCGGATCTTGAACCCAACCTATACCACACAAAATGAAAGCAAAACGAAGAAGACACGAACCCGAATTCAAGGCCCGCGTGGCGCTTGAAGCGCTCAAGGGCGTCCAGACCATCCAGCAACTCGCGATCCTGCTGAGAACTCACACCGCAGTGAGCAACGACTGGATCGCGGCGAAGTTGGCGATGGGACATCCCGGCTCGGTAAGCAGGGTAGTCTCGGCGGGGAGGGCAGACAATTCCACGACAGCCAAACTCCTCGGCCTCGAATTTATGTTAATCCGTGAGCAATGACCC
>JANPAU010000401.1:0-9057 GCA_031430055.1 Akkermansiaceae bacterium
CATGGTCAATATTCCACAATCGGCGATCTTGGACCTCGTAATCGCAGCGCCACCGATAGAAGAGCAACGCAAAATCATCGCTTCTCTCGATCTTGAACTCGCCAAGCTCGACACCCTCACCGCCGAAGCCCAGCGCGCGATTGACCTGCTGCAAGAACGCCGCACCGCCCTGATTTCCGCCGCCGTCACCGGCCAGATCGACGTGCGGGCGGTAGCGGTCGCTTGACAGAAAGTTGGAAAGCTGGAAAGTTGGCTCCATGAAAACGACTTTGGATTTACCCGCCGATCTCGTCCGCGAGATGAAACTGCGAGCCGCACATGAGGGCCGGAAGCTCCGGGACGTGGCGACGGAGGTTTTCCGCCGAGGCCTGTCGCAGCCCGGCCCGCAAGGCGAAGCGCCTCGGCATCGGGTGAAACTGCCATTGATCGAGTGCCGGGCGGCGGCCAAGGAATTGACGGCGGACCAAGTGGCGGAAGTGCTGCTGAAACAAGAAGTGGAATGGAGTCATGAAGCTGCCGGACGTTAATATCTGGCTGGCGCTGGCGCTTTCCGGCCATTCGCACCATCAGGCGGCGCTGAGCTGGCTGGATGGGCAGGAGGCTCTTGCCAGCATCTTTTTCTGCCGGGCGACACAACAGGGATTGGTCCGACTCCTGACTGCTGCGGAAGTGCTGGCCGGCTACGGAATCCCCCCGCTCACCAACCGCGAGGCATGGGCGGTGGTGGAAAGTTTCATGGCGGACGAGCGGATCGCTTTCGCCAACGAACCCGCTGGCGTGGAAGAAGCCTGGAAAGCCCTGGCCCTCCGCGATACCAATTCGCCGAAACTCTGGATGGACGCCTGGCTGGTCGCGTTTGCCTTGTGCTCCGGATTTCAAATGATCACCACCGACAAGGCGTTTTCCCAATTCAAGGGACTGGAATTGCAGGTGGTGAAAGCGAAAAAGTCATGAGCCCGACACCCAAGACCATCCAAATTTTCCTGCCCGGGGGTGATCTATAAAACCTTGTAAAACAGAAGGGCATGATTAGTTTGCCAGCCAACAACCATTCCTTTACCGCAAAAATCACTGACCATCCCGTGCCTATCGCAACCGCCAAAAAAACCGTGACGAACCCGATGACGGAACTGCGCTCGCGGCTTTCCAAAGCCGGTGTGAAGCGCAAGTTTCTCAATGAGGTGGTGCTCCCAGAGTGGTGGGAGGATTCCATCGCCCTCACTGCCGGAGGATTCCGGGAAGCCACGGCCTACATTTGCGCCCATCTCGGATTCAGCCTGAAAAGCCTGTTGAACCCCAAGGAGAACCTAACATTTTCCCATCAGGGCGCAGTGAAATACAAGAAGGCAAAAGGCGTGACAGCGGACGAAGTGTGTCTCGCAACGCATCTGGCCTTGGGTGTCGCCCGAGCCGTGGCCACTGCTTTTTCGGAGAAGCCCGCGTGTTCGCCTGTCCCCGCACCCAAGGCGTGGCGGGATGACCTCCTGACGAAGTCGGATCGCCCGTGGGTGTGTCTGCGCCACATTCTCAACGCTACATGGGAATTGGGCATCCCGGTCATCCATCTGCGGTGCGTTCCAACGACGACCAAGAAGCCTGATGCTCTGACGACCATGGTGGGAGACCGCCCGGTTATCGTGATTCTCAATGGCCGCAAAAGCCCTTCTTGGATTGCCTTCATCGTCGCCCACGAGCTGGGGCACATCCATCGCAAGCACCTCAAACCCGGCCAAACGCTGGTGGATGAGAAGATCGATTCACAGTCGGAGGAAAAGGAAGAGGTGGAAGCCAACGACTTCGCCGCCATTCTGCTCACCGGCACAAGTGATCTGGGTTTGCGTTCCTCCAGCAGTCTCGGATGCGCCCAACTCGCTTCGCAGGCCAAGATTTTCGGAAAAAAATACCGCATCGCCCCCGGCGTGGCTGCATTGAACTACGGATTCACCACCGGTCTTTGGGCAGTGGCTAACGGAGCCGTCGCGCAACTGGAAAAACAGGATGATGCCGGGCACGATTTAAAAAAGGCCTTGGATGCGCATCTGGACCCGGATGACATGTCGGAAGAATCATGGGAGTGGATCGCCCGTGCCACGAGTGCCGGTGCATGATCTATTTCGGCGACCGCGACGTGGTTTCGAAACTCGCGGCCTGCGGCTTCCTGCCATGGCTGCCGGAACTCCTAGGCGTGGCCGCAAATGAGATCGAAATCCGCTACCTCGTCAGCTTGAGGAGTTCCCTGAGCAGGCTTGATAAGAAGCTGTCGAACAAGCAATTCCAACAGTATCTGGTGGAGTTCTGCGAGGCTCATTCAATCATCGACGGCGTGTCGAATGTGGCGCGGTTGGAAGAGTTGCTTCACTCGGGAATGGACCCCGGCGAGTCGATGCTGTTTGCCGAAGCAGAGGAAACCCACGGCACCGTGGTCACCGGAGACAAGCGGGCATTGGCGGCATACGCGGGACTTTCCAATGCAATCCAGCGCGGTAAGATCCGCGTGGTGTGTTGGGAACAACTGTTGCTGCGCGTCCATCAAATCAAGGGATACGAGGCACTGAGGGCAGGATGCTGCGAGGGAATCGAGTGCGACAAACTCCTGTCACTGGCATTCAGCAACGGACTGGCGACGCAGGAGGAGCACGCGCTGAAAGCCTTTCAATCCTACCTGCGCGCCGTTGAGAGTCACTCCTCTGATATTTTGTTCCGGTTCGACCAATGAATCATTGAAAATCCCCTGCCAGCCTCGCTTTCACTCTATCACCCACCCAATGAGCATCCACCACGAAATCAGTTTCGAGTCCGAGATCTGCCAGCATCTCGCCGAAAACGGCTGGCTCTACGCCGAAGGCGATGTGGCACACTACGACCGGAAGCGGGCGCTCTATCCACCGGATGTGTTGGCATGGGTGCAGGAGACGCAGCCGAAGGCGTGGGAGACGCTGGTGAAGAACCACGGCACTCAGGCGGAGGAGACGCTGATGGGCCGGTTGCGAGATCAGCTCGACCAACGCGGGACACTGGACGTGCTGCGGCATGGGATCGAGTTGCTAGGGCTCAAGCAGCCGCTGAAGCTGGTGGAATTCAAACCGGCGCTGGCGATCAACCCGGACATCATGGCCCGCTACGCCGCGAACCGGTTACGGGTGATCCGGCAGGTGCGGTATTCGCTTTCCTGTGAGAACAGCATCGATCTGGTGCTGTTCCTCAACGGCCTGCCGGTGGCGACGGTGGAGCTGAAAACGGATTTCACCCAGAGCATCGGCGATGCCATCGACCAATACCGTTTTGATCGTGATCCACAGCCGAAGGGGCAGGGAGCGGAGCCTTTGCTGTCGTTTCCGAACGGGGCGCTGGTCCACTTCGCGGTGAGCAACAAGGAAGTGGCGATGGTGACGCGGTTGAAAGGCGCGGCCACGGTTTTCCTGCCCTTCAATCAGGGCGACGGCGGTGCGGCGGGCAATCCGGTGAATCCGGAGGGCGGGCATCGCACGGCGTATCTGTGGGAAAACGTGTGGGCGCGTGAGAGCTGGTTGGAAATTCTCGGTCGCTATCTGATCGCGCAAAAGGACAAGAAGAAGCAGATCGAGAGCATCATCTTCCCGCGCTTCCATCAGCTCGACGTGACACGCCGAATCCAGAGCGCGGTGCTCGGGGATGGGGCGGGCGGCAAGTATCTCGTCCAACACTCGGCGGGATCGGGCAAGACGAACTCCATCGCGTGGACCGCCCATTTTCTCGCAGAATTGCATGATGCGGATCACAAGAAGATCTTCGATACCGTGCTGGTGGTTTCCGACCGGACGGTGATCGACACGCAGCTTCAAGAGGCATTGTTCGATTTCCAACGCCAGACCGGCGTGGTGGCGACCATCAAGGGCAACGACGGCAGCAAGAGCAAGGAACTGGCGGCGGCTCTATCAGGTAACAAGAAGATCGTCGTTTGCACGATCCAGACCTTCCCGGCGCTGCACAAGGCGATGCTGGATCTAACCAAGCAGGGCAAGCGCTTCGCGGTGATCGCGGACGAAGCCCACAGTTCGCAGACGGGCGAGGCGGCAGCGAAGTTGAAGGCGGTGCTGAGTCCGGAAGAACTCGCGGAGTTGAAAGACGGCGGCGAGATTTCCATGGATGATGTGCTGGCCGCGGAGATGGCCGCACGGGCGGGAAAGACGACGATCAGCTACGTGGCCTTCACCGCGACGCCGAAGACGAAGACGATGGAACTCTTCGGAACCCGGCCCGATCCATCCCAGCCCGCCGGCCCGGGAAACCTGCCCGGACCATTCCACGTCTATTCCATGCGGCAGGCGATCGAGGAGAAATTCATCCTCGATGTGTTGTTGAATTACACGAGTTACAAGCTGGCCTTCCGCCTCGCCCACGAGGGCAAGGACTACGACGATAAGGCGGTGGAACGCAGTGCGGCGATGAAGGGCATTATGGCCTGGGTGCGGCTGCATCCGTATAACATCTCACAGAAGGTGCGGATCGTGGTGGAGCATTTCCGCCAGCACGTTTCTCCGCTGCTAGATGGCAAGGCGAAGGCGATGGTCGTCGTCGGCAGTCGGGTGGAAGCAGTGCGCTGGCAGCTCGCGATCAACCGCTACATCAAGGACAATGGTTACAAGATCGGAACACTGGTGGCATTTTCCGGCGAGGTGAATGACAAAGAGTCCGGTCCCGAGGGATTCACGGAAACGAGCAAGAGCCTGAATCCGTTGTTGAAAGGCAGCGACATCCGCGAGGCCTTCAAGGGCGAGGAGTATCAAATCTTGCTGGTGGCTAACAAATTCCAGACCGGATTCGACCAGCCACTGCTGTGCGGCATGTATGTGGACAAGCGGTTGGCAGGCATCCAGGCGGTGCAGACGCTTTCCCGCCTCAACCGGGCGCATCCCGGCAAGGACACGACCTATGTGCTGGACTTCGTGAACGACACGGAGGACGTGCTCGCCGCTTTTAAAACCTATCACACCACCGCCGAACTCTCTGCGACGACGGACCCGAATTTGGTTTTCAACCTCCGCGCCAAACTCGACTCTGCCGGTCACTACGATGACTTCGAAGTGGATCGGGTGGTGGAAGTCATGCTGGACCCGAAGGCGAAGCAAAACGAGTTATGGAAGGCACTGGAGCCGGTGACGGACCGCTTGATGAAACGCTACAAGGCGGCGCAGGAAGCGATGAAGATCGCGAAGGCGAAGAAAGATGATAGTGCCGCGGAGTCCGCTAAAAATGAGATGGAAGCACTGATCCTATTCAAAGGCGACATGGGAGCCTTCGTCCGGCTCTACACGTTTCTCTCGCAGATTTTCGATTATGGAAACACGGACATCGAGAAGCGGGCAATTTTCTTCAAGAAACTGTTACCGCTGTTGGAGTTCGGGCGCGAGCGGGAGGGTATCGATTTGTCAAAAGTCGCCCTCACGCATCACCATTTGAAAAACCTCGGTAAGCGGGTGCTGCCACTAGGCGAAGGTGAGACGCCGAGACTGGATCCGATCAGCGAAACCGGAAGCGGCATGGTGCAGGAAAAAGAAAAAGTCTACATGGCGGAACTCATCGCCAAGCTCAACGAACTCTTCGGCGGAGATACGACGGATCGTGATCAGCTGGTGTATGCAAACCAAGTGATCCGAGGAAAACTTCTGGAATCTGAGACACTTCGCCAACAGGCGGCGAACAACACCAAGGAGCAATTCGCCAATTCACCTGACCTCATGCGGGAATTTCGTGATGCCACCATGGCGTCCCTTGACGCCCACACAAGCATGGCCACCACGCTTCTAAACTCACCGGCGGCACAAAAAGCCATGCTGGATATTCTTTTGAATCACTCAAAGCTCTGGGAATTCCTCCGAGGGCAGGAGGAAAACTGAATGCGCCACATTTGGGACGATGATCCTTTTTCGCCCGTTCGAACTTTGCTGCTATTACTCGGGTTCACCTTGGGGGAAAATTTCGGCGATGGAGGACTCGGTGTGGTGGTCCATCCAACGCTCGAGGGCGGCTTGCATGGGAGCGAGGATTTCCGGGCGCGGGTGGGCGAGATCGATCTCGCCGTGGGGATCGTTTGAAATTTGGAAGAGTCCGAAGTGGCGGGTGCCTTGGGCGGTGGGGGTGCAGACGAGTTTCCAATGCTGGGTGCGGAGGCAGCGTTGCTTGGCGGCGATGAGCGGGGCGAGGAATTCTTGCTTGAGGACGAATTGATAGTTGAAGGTGGGATCGATGCCGGTGGCTTCGTCCATGGGCGGGAGATAGGGGCGCTCGACGCCCTTGACCTTGAACTGGATGAAGGGAAAGCCGGTCTCGCCGTAGAAGGGGCGGAAGATGGGCTTCTCAGTCTGGCGGATCCAGGGGGCGAAACTCTGTCCCTGCCAAGTGGGGGATTTTTCCTGGTCGATTAGATCGGCGAGGGTGGGAATGACGTCGATGAGTCTAACGGTCTCGGGGATGGTCTGTGGAGCGGTGCCGGGGACATGGAAGACCATGGGGACGTGGTTGGCTTGCATACCGCCGTTGAAGGTGAGGCCGTGGCCGAGGGTGACGCCGGGTTCGTAGTGGTCGTCGCCATGGTCGGAGGTGACGATGACGATGGTGTTGTCTTCGAGGCCGTTGGCTTTGATGGAGGCGAGGATGTTTCCGACGCAGTCGTCGAACTGGCGGGTGCAGCCGTCGTAGAGGGCTTTGATCTGTTTGATTTCCTTGGGTGGGAGGGCTTGCCACTTGGACTCGAGGTCGGTGCCGCCGATGAAGGAGTCGATGTCGAAAGCGACGCCATTGCGGTTAGGCCCCTGATAGGTGGGATCGGAAAACATGCTGCGGTAGGGCTCGGGGCTGCGGTAGGGGAGGTGATTGCAGGAATAGAAGACATGCCAAAAGAAGGGTTTCTGCTCGGCGGCGACCTTGGTGAGGCGCTTCTCGACACGGTGGGTGACGACCTCGGGAGTGACGAACTGGGCGAAGGACTGGAGCTGGGGGAAGATTTTATAGCCGAGGGGATTGTCGAAATAGAGGGGAATGACGAAGTGGGCCATGACGACGGCTTGGCTCATGTAAATTTTAAAGTTATCGAAGCTGGAGACGGAGAGGTGCTCCATGCCGAGCGGGATGACTTCGTAGTAGCCGGCGCACCAGTCGCCGATGGCGGCGGTGTCGTAGCCGCGCTGACGGAGGAGGGTGGGGAGGGTGACGATGCGTTTCTTGGTGGCTTCGACGGTTTCCCTGTTAGGATACATTTGGCGGATGCCGTGGCTCTGAGGATACTGGGAGGCCATGAGCTGGACGCCGGACTCCATGGTGGAGGCGATGGAGGTGTAGCAGCGTTGGAAATTTGACGAGCGGCTGGCGAGGGAGTCGATGGTGGGGGAGACGCCGCCGCGGGCGAGGCCATCGGTGCGCTGGGGGTGGTAGCCATTGCAACCGAGGCTGTCGCCGCGCAGGGAATCGGAGCCGATGATGATGACATTCATGGGCTTGCCGGTGGTGGCGGCGGTTCTAACTTGTGGTTTGGCTGGGAGGGCGTTGATGCCAGCGGTGAGGGCGATGCCGCAGGTGACTAACGCAGCGACGGTCCAAGCGATGCGACCGCGGCGGTGGATCTGCCAGAAGAGGACGAAGGCAAGGACGGCGATGGGGAGCAGGGTGAAGAGCGTGAAGAGGCTGGCGGGCTTGACGGCGGCGGGGATGAGTTCGAGGGCTTGGAAATACCAATGCCCGAACTCGGCTTCATTAAGGAAATACGGCCGGGTGACGACGAGGCGGAGGGTGAAAAAGCCGTGGAGCAGCGCGGTGAGAAGGAGGCTCCGGAGGACGATGGCGGGGAGTTTTTGATACTTGGACGAGGCGGTCCAGAGGGCGACGAAGGGTTGGACGAGAAAAGCGGCGGCGAGTGCGAGCACGACGTAAGCGAGGAGCATCTGGAGGTTCTCTAAGACGAGAAATCCAAGATGTTTGTCACGGGCGAGAGCGCTGAACTTGTTGGCCATTTCACCCGAGGTCTGAGTGAGCTTGAGCAAGGCTGCTCCGTATGCGTAGGCGAGAAAAAGCGCTGAGCCTAGCAGGACGGGAAGGAATCCCACAACGGGAACGGTGGGTGGCTTGGCGGGCGAGGAGTTCAAGGGCGTTGTGGCTTGTCGGAAAGTTGAGAATATCGAGTAAAGAAATCAGGCATCCGGTGGATTCAAATAAATCCAGCGTGGACTCATCACTTTTTCGATGACGATACCACGTCGAGAATGGATGCCTTCTGGGATGTTGACTCGGAGGATCACCGAGACGGGGCGCTCTTGATTTTGATGGAGAAGGGAAAGGAGCTCGGTGGAGGCAGAAGCGTCGATTTTTGCATAGCCGAAGAGAGTCTCATTGCTATCGAGGGCGGTGAGACGGAAGCAATTCCAGAGATTGGAATCGGTGAACTCGTGGCTGAAGAAATTGTCAGCTTCTGCGTAAACGCGGAAGTCGAAGGAGGTGCCACTGGGGCGCGTGAGGGCGAAGGTATCCCATTTCATCGGCTGATAGCAGACGAGAGTTTCCCAGTCGATTTTGGGTTCGCCGGACTCGTCGAGTTCGATGATGAGATGATGAGTTTTACCGTTTTGGAGTTGCACGCTCTGCATCCAGAAGTTCGCGCGATTGTCGAGAGTGAGGGGGTGGAGGGAATTGGCCCGGAGAGTGGTGCTGGGAACCAGTGGGTAAGTTGAATAGTGGTGGCTGATGAGTGGCTTGATCCGCTCGGGGTGGCGGGCGTAGCGGGCGAGGATCTCCGGACTGGTGGCGGCGAAAAACTTGCGGCTGGTGGCTTCGATCCTTTCGATCAGGTTACTGGCTTCGATGTCTTCCTTGGCCGCATTTTCCAAGACGGATTTGGTTGAGACGACGAGCTCAGCAGCTTGGTCATTTGATTCTTGGACCTGGGTGAGGGACCAGATGGCGCTTCCGATGAGTAGAAGTCCGATGAGAGCGAACCAGCCCCAAGGGATGCTCCGTTGGTGGGCGGCTTTTTTGCCCCAATCGTGCTCCAAGAGATCGGGATTCGCGGCGGTGCTGTCGATCAAGGCA
>JANPAU010000402.1:0-6259 GCA_031430055.1 Akkermansiaceae bacterium
GGAAAGCGGCCTTCCCCACGCAAAAAACCTGGGCGAAAGGGGAAGTGGTTTTGTAGTGCCTTTGGGGACAACTCCCAAGCTTTACAAGCCTTCCAGCGCTCCCGTAAGAAACTTGGGCTAACGACACTGAGGTGGTCCTGAAAAACCCATAGGTGTGCTAGTCACGCGAACTGCGTCGGTGTGGATCGCATTGGCACCGAGCGTGGAATTTTGTTGCCCAGATTTTCCCGCTTCTCGGGCGATGGCAAAACGGGCTAGTGTCGCGAAAAATGTTGGGTTATTTGTTGGTTAGGGGATTTTAAAGCTGTACGATTCTGAGGATGTGTATCATCGGACAGGTGCCCGCCAAATTATACCGAATCAAGCTATCGAAATCCGAACGTGATGAACTCGAAGCCCTGCGCGATCAAAAGTGCGGCATGGTCTCCGGTATCATGTGCGCTGTCGCCTTGTGGCTTTCTGACGAAGGCCCGCATGGTCCAGCCATGAAAGATGCCGACATTCAAATACACGCCGGAGTCTCTATTCACAATTTCGAACGTCTCAGCCTGCGTTGCTGCGAGGTCGGGCCGCTTGCTGCCCTCGCACAAGCCTCGGTCCGCATTCCGCATGGGGCAGAGGCGAGGGCGATGTTCTGGACGCTTCGGCATTGATTGGAGTGGGTATTCCTGGGAATGGCATATTGAGCTTATGAAGGTGATCGACATCGGGATGCGTCCGTGGTTTGAAGGGGGCGCGACCCTTTGAGTTTGCAACAACACTATGTCATACCAATTCTCACAATTTGGCCAACACCTCGGCTGCGGCAGCGGAATCGGCGAGCTGATGGACGATCTCGGCCACGCTCTCGCCAGCGGCAGCCCGGACTTGAAAATGCTCGGCGGCGGCCAACCCGCCCGCATTCCAGAAATGAACGCGGTCTGGCGGCGGCGGCTTGAAGAATTAATGGAGGAAATGGGTGGCCTCGAGCGCGCACTCACCACCTATGACCCGCCCGGCGGAAATCCGCATTTCCTCGAAGCCATCGCCACGCTCTTCCGCGAGACTTTCGGTTGGGATCTCGGCCCCGAAAACATCGGCGTCACCAGCGGTGGCCAGACCGCTTTCTACTTCCTCTTCAATTTGCTTGCCGGAGCTATGCCCGACGGCAGCAGCCGGAAAATCCTCCTTCCACTCGTCCCCGAATACATCGGCTACGCCAATCAAGGCGTCGGCGGCAACCTCTTCCGTGCGGTCACGCCGCTCATCGAAAAAACCGGTCCTCACGAGTTCAAATATCGCGTCGATTTCGACAAACTCGAAGTCACCCCCGACATCGCCGCCATCTGTGCTTCCCGCCCGACCAATCCCACTGGCAACGTGCTCACCGACGAGGAAATTTCCCACCTCTCCGCCATTGCCAAGCAGCACAATATCCCACTCATCATCGACAATGCTTACGGCGCGCCCTTCCCCGGCATCATCTTCGCCGATGCCACGCCGTTCTGGGAAAATCATGTCATTCTGACGTTCAGTCTATCAAAAATTGGGCTGCCCGGCACCCGCACGGGCATCGTCATCGGCCCGCCAGAAATCATTCGTGCGCTTGGCTCCATGAGCGCCATCGCTGGCTTGTCGAATCCTAACATCGGCCAGCAAATCACCCTGCCGCTCATCAAGTCCGGCGAGATTCTTCGCCTCAGTCGCGAAGTGGTGTGGCCATTCTATCAAGAAAAATGCAAACTCGCCCGCCAAGCTGCGGTAGAGGCCTTCGGCGAGGATATCGATTGGTTCATGCACCGCAGTGAAGGCGCGCTTTTTCTCTGGTTCTGGTTTCCCGGTCTGTCGATCACCTCACAAGAGCTCTATGATCGACTGAAAAAACGCGAAGTTCTCGTCATTCCCGGCCACCACTTCTTCTTCGGCCACGAGGACGACTCATGGCGCCATCGCTACGAGTGCATCCGCGTCTCCTACGCCATGGACGAGGCCGTGGTCCGCGACGGCCTCCGAATCATCGCCGAGGAAGTCCGCCGCGCCGGGGCAGGGGAGGCAAGTCGCTCGTTCTCAGATTCTCAAAAATAAGTTCCACGACATCATGAGCCGCATGTGAATGGCACGTCTCATGCTATTCCAAGCGGCAGTGCTGTAGCAGAAATTATGAGCGAGATCAATCGTGTTACTCGCTTGATTTCGGTGCAGGTGCAGCAGCAGCAGCAGGTGCGGCGGCGGGTGGTGCGCTCGCGGCACCTTCAGCCTTTGCCCCGGCCTGGTAGGATGAGGAGCGGTAGTCGGTTTGGTAAAAGCCTGCTCCCTTGAAGATGATGCCGCCACCGGTGCCAAGCAGGCGCTTGACTTGTCCATCGCAATCCGCCTCGGGGCAGGCGGTTAACTTTGCATCATTCATGCTTTGAAAAATTTCGAAGCGTTTTGCGCATTTTTGACATTCGTAATCGTAGTTTGGCATGATTCTTGGGGCGTCTTGTAACACGTTCGCCTCGGGGTGCAACCCCGGTGTGGGATTTCGCGTGCCGAGGGCGGCTGGATCTGGTTGAGTCCCCGGCATGCCGCCACGCGCTAAGACCGTCGCCTCGATTTCAGTCGGGAAATTCTTCGAATCCCACGCCACCGCGCTCGGACTGACGCTGTTGAGTGAAAAAGTCGGCTTCGAGCGCCCGATCAGTGAACCCGCAGTGAACCGGCCGGGGCTGGCTTTGGCGGGTTTCTTCTCTTATTTCGCGAAAAAGCGGGTGCAAGTGCTGGGGAATTCCGAACTCTCGTATTTGAAAAAACTCCCGGAAGCGATGTGCATCGACCGTTTCCGCCGGATGTGTGATCGCGACATCCCGTGCATCGTGGTGGCGCGTGGCTCGACCTTAGACGCCAGTCTCCTCACCGTGGCCAACGAACACGGCATCCCGGTATTTAGCACCTCGATGGTGACTATGAATTTCCTTAACGCTGCCACCATCCGGCTGGAGCACGATTTCGCCCCCAGCGTGACACTTCACGGGTGCATGGTCGATATGCGCGGTGTCGGCGTGCTCATCGTCGGGAAGAGCGGTGCGGGGAAATCAGAAACAGCCATCGGTCTGCTAGAGCGCGGCGCGTCGCTTGTGGCGGATGATATGGTCCGCATCAAGTATGTGGGGGGCGAGCTGGTGGCTACCGCACCGGATCTATCACGTGGTTACATGGAGATCCGCGGCATCGGCATCATCAACGTGGCGAATCTCTACGGCTTGGCTTCGATTCGTCCGGACAAACGCGTCGACCTCGTCGTCACTCTCAAGCCGCAGGCGGATCTTAACGAGGTCGACCGCGTGGGACTCCAACAGAAGACTTACGAAATCCTTGGGCAGCAAGTCGTGCATGTGGAAATCCCGGTGGGCCCCGGCCGAGACACCGCGCGGATGGTCACCATCGCTGCGCTTGATCAGCAGCTCCGCCGGCTTGGCTATAACATGGCAGATGAGTTCAACCAAAAGCTGCTCAATCACATGTCCGCCGGGAAGGGGCTGTGAGCGCGGTCGCTCTCATTTATTAGAATTGCTCACGAAGTTGCCAAGTATTATCTCCACCTGATCGTTGTCATGGAAATCCTCCAGTCCCTGTCCACCAGCCTCCTCTCTCCCATGGTCCTCGCCTTCGCGCTTGGACTCTTTGCCACACTCGTCAAGAGCGACCTGAAGTTTCCCGACGAGTTGTATTCCGCGCTCACCATCTATCTGCTCTTTGCCATCGGCCTCAAGGGCGGCATGAAACTTGATGGCATGAGCCTCTCCGTCGTAGGGGTTCCGCTGCTGAGTGCGATCCTGCTGAGCTGTGTCATCCCGATTTGGAGCTTCTACATTCTGAAAGGAATGGTGCGGTTGAATGCGACCAATGCCGGGGCAATCGCAGCGCATTATGGCTCTGTCTCCGCAGTCACCTTCAGCGCGGTGCTGGCATTTTTGGAAAATGGAAAAGTCGAGGTCGAGGGCTACGCGCCTGCCCTGCTTGCGGTGATGGAAGCACCGGCGATCATCGTTGCTGTTTTCCTCGCGATGCGGGCAATGGGAAGCGGTAAGAAAGCCAAGCCCGGAGAGTTCAAGCACTTGTTACACGATTTACTAACAGGGAAAGGGATTATCCTGCTGCTGGGTGGACTGCTGATTGGATTTCTTTGCGGGCAAAAAGGCTTCAGCCAAGTCGCTCCTTTATTTGACGCTCCCTTCAAGGGCGTCTTGACCTTGTTTTTACTCGAAGTGGGTCTCGTCACTGGCAGACGTCTTGGCGATTTAAAATCTGCCGGATGGCGACTCGTTGCCTTCGCCATCATCATGCCGTTGTTGCATGGACTGCTCGGTGCGCTCGTCGGAAAATGGTGTGGGCTTGGCCTGGGTGGAGCCACGGTTCTTGCGACGCTGGCAGCAAGCGCCTCATACATCGCCGCTCCCGCCGCTGTGCGAATCGCGTTGCCCCAGGCGAGTCCGGCGCTTTATCTCACCTCGTCACTTGCGATTACATTTCCCTTCAACATCGTTCTCGGAATTCCTATCTATCACGCCTTCGCCAAATTCCTCTTCAATCTCTGAGCCATGAAGACCGTCAACCTCATCCTCCTCACTATCATCGCCGAAGATGAACTCGAATCCCGCTTGGTGGCCGATTTGAAAAGACTCGGTGCCCGTGGCTACACCATCCATCAGGTGCGCGGCGAAGGCTCTCACGGCCTGCGTGCTAGCGGTTGGGAAGGCGAGAATATCAAAATCGAAGTCATCGTGGATGCCACTACTGCCGAGGCCATCAGCGAGCACGTCGCGGAGACTTACTTTCCCGACTTCGCCACCATTCTTTATCTATTGCCTGTCCAAGTCCTGCGGCCTGGAAAATTTTCAACGGCAGACGAAACGTCATGACTCTCACGCCGAGCGGCGAGAATCATTCCGCTCATGATGCAGGAAATGCGACCAGCTCTCATCGGCTAGACCATTTTCATGCATCCCGAAAAGTGGTCTCCAGCGCGGAGCGAAGGGCTTGATCTGTGGGTGCATATTCGCCTCATGGGGCAGCTTGTTGCCCTTGCGGGTGTTACAACGGAAACAGGAAGTGACGATGTTGTCCCAACTGGTGCGCCCGCCCTTGTCGCGCGGGGTGACGTGGTCGAGGTTAAGTTGAGTTTCGGGTAAAATCTTGGTGCAATACTGGCAGGTGAATTTATCCCGCAGGAAAACATTCCGCCGGGTGAACTTCACTTCGAGTCGCGGCAGGCGGTCATAAACCAACAGGACCACGATTTTCGGAACGCGGATGGCGATGCGCGCGCCGTGGATCATTTCCGCATCGGCATTGCCGCTGGAGTAGCCAATCCACGAAGACAAATCGTGGGAATTGAAGCGTTCATCTCCCTCAACTTGCACGACCTGCGCGTGCCCCAAGCAGAGTAAATGGAGCGATCTGCGGACGGAGCAGGTGTGGATCGGTTGCCAGAACCGATTCAATACGAGCACAGGATGTTCGAGTATGGCATTCATCACCTTTCCCAGTTCAATCGTGCGGAAGCTACCAGAGCCTGACTGCGGGGCAACCCAAAAGGATCGAAAATCAAGATCCCTCGTTTAAATTCCGGTTACTCTCATGCCGGAGATCGCGGGCGGCTTCCAAAAAAACCGCATCCTCGCCGATGTTGACGGCGAGGTCGCCCACGCGTTCGAGCGAGCGGGTGACCAAGATGAGATGCAAGTAGTCTTGGCTGCGGCCATTCGACTGCTCGATACGCGAGCCGAACCTCACGGTCGCCGAGTCGTGCAAACGGTCGAGATCTTTGTCACGAAGGTGGAGGGAAGCTCCCAGCGTGGCATTTCGGTCGGTGTAAGAGGAAATGGCGTCGCGCAAAAGATGGTCCGCCAAGGTGTAGAGCGGCTCGATCAGCGTGACGTCTGACAGCTCCTGATTGGCGCTCATTTTTTTCGCGCGTTTGGCAATGTTGGTCGCGTGATCTGCGATGCGCTCCAGGTTCATCGAAATTTTCATCGAAGAAACGACTAACCGTAAATCGGTGGCCACGGGGTGGAAACGGATGAGAATGTCCATGCCAAGCTGGTCGATTTTTCGCTCACACTCGTCCACCTCGTCGTCGTCGGCGATGACGGCGTTAGCAAGTTCGACATTCCGTTCTAGCAGTGCTCGGATTGCGCGTTCCAGATTGTGGCGGGCCTTGGCGGCCATCGTTAGGACTTCGTTCCGCAGGGCGGAGATGGCTTGATCGAAATCTCGAAGGATGTGAGCAGTGTGCATA
>JANPAU010000403.1:0-2225 GCA_031430055.1 Akkermansiaceae bacterium
GCGCGGCGGGATTGTTTCTGCACGGCGGCGGCGGATTTTCCGAGACGGCGGGCGATTTCCGGGAAGGTCATTTCGTTCACGAAATGGAGTAGCAGCACATGGCGGTCGGCCTCGGGAAGCGTGTCGATGGCGGCGTCCAGATGCGGCAGCGCGTCCTTCCAAGCGAGATCGTTAGAATCAGAGAAATCGGCGGGCGCACGCATGAGGGCTTCTTTTTTGCGATGGTGTCGGGACTCGGACCGGCGGGCGGATTTCGCCTCGAGAATCGTGGTGCGATGCAGCCACGCGGGTAAGGGCGCGTTGCTGCGAGCGACTTGAGATGCCTTCTTCGCCAGCACGCCGAGCACCCGCTGTGCCACGTCCTCTGCGAGCGTCCGGTCGTTCAGGGATCGCAGGGCGGTGTGAAAGATGAGTCCAGAGTAGCGCTCGGCGAGACGACGGAATGCCTGCTCGTTTCCGGATTTCACAAAGGTATCGAGGAGTTCCTCGTCTGACGGCGTCTGCAACATTTCTACTCCATTACTGCCACTTTCCCGAGGGAGCGGACAATTTTTTGGAGGAAAATTTCACGCTGCCGGTCCCATCTCGATGGAAGAGGTTTCAGCTTGGATGTCCGTTCGTATTTTCCAAATGCCACTCGCTTTGGGATTGATGCGCCAGATCCACCCGCTGAGAATCCGTGATTGTTCAGTGTGAATCTCTAATCACTTTCTTTCCACCTGCCATGCCTGCGAAAAAATCTCCCACGAAGAAGAAAAAGCCTGCTGCCATCCCCGTCACACCCGCCAGCGATTGGCGGACCACGGATCAGGACGAAATCCTCCGCCGCGTGCAGCGTGCCATCGACGAAAAACACTCCGTCGCGAACCCTCACCCGGAGCACCCCGTCTTCTCGAACTTCGCCGTTAAGTCTCCCAGCGGGATGGACTATCAGGTGGAAATCCGCGACCTCAAGGAACGGGTGTTTTCCTGCACTTGCCCCGACTTCCGCACCGCCGGTCTAGGCACTTGCAAACACGTCGAAGCCACTCTCATCTGGCTGAAGCGCCGTCACAAAGGCGAAATGCAGGCTGCTGCTAACGGTTCCGCCCGCATCGACCTCGTCCCCGGCGGTGATACCCTCTGCATCGAGCGCAATTTATCCAAGCTTCCGCCGTCCCTTCGCCCGCTCTTCGATTCCGCCGGACACCTGCTTGGCGAACCCGCCGAAGCTCTCACAAAGCTCCGCCGAAGCCCGAAAGTCCGTATCTCGCAGGACGTGGAAATTTTCCTCGAATCCCACCGCCGGGCCGAAGAACGCATCACGCTGCGCCGTGATTACGAAACCGGCGTCGTCGAAGGTCGCCATCCCGAACACGTCACCCTCTGCCCGCTCTATCCCTATCAGCGCGAGGGGATGCTGCATCTCGCCTTCGCCGAACGCGCGCTACTCGCGGATGAAATGGGCCTCGGCAAAACCATCCAAGCCATCGCCGCCTGCGCCTTGCTCCATCATTTGGGAAAAGCTACCCGCGTCCTCATCGTCACTCCCGCTTCACTTAAGGCTGAGTGGGAGGAGCAAATCCGTAAATTCACCACGCTCACCCAGCGCATCATCTTCGGCTCACGATCAGTGCGCGCGAAATACTACGCAGACAGTAGTCCACCGTTTTTCACCATCGTCAACTATGAGCAAGTCGTCGCGGACAGCCTCGACATCAACGCCCACTTCCGCCCCGATATCGTCGTGTTAGACGAGGCCCAGCGCATCAAAAACTGGGCCACCAAGACCGCGCAAGCCATCAAGCGCCTCCAGTCCCGCTATGCCTTCGTCCTCACTGGCACGCCCATCGAGAATCGCATCGACGAACTCTACTCCATCGTCGATTTCCTCGATCCTTCGCTGCTCGGACCCTTGTTCCGCTTCAATCGAGACTTCTATGAATTCGACGAAAAAGGCCGCCCGTCCGACTACCAAAACCTCGCCGCCCTCCGCGAGCGCATCCGCCCCGTTCTCCTCCGCCGCCGCAAACACCACGTTGAGACGGAGCTGCCCGAGCGCACCGATAGAAACCACTTCGTCCAACTCACTCCCGCCATGCGCGCGGAGTATGAGGACTACAAACAGCAGGTTTCCCAGCTCGTCCAACGATCCCTCAAGCGCCCACTCACCAAGAAGGAATCCGACCTCATGATGATCCTGCTAGGCATCATGCGGATGATCTGCGACTCGCCCTCGATCATTA
>JANPAU010000404.1:0-6841 GCA_031430055.1 Akkermansiaceae bacterium
AACTCCGCATTTCCGCAGAGCCTGCCCACCAGATCTCCCTATGAAAATCCTCATTGCCGACGACGATCCCGTCATGCTCGACACCCTCCGGCTCTGTCTTGCCACTGAGGGCTTCGACACATTCATGGCGGCCGATGGCGAGGAAGCCCTCACGCTGTGGGATCGCCACCGGCCTGACCTTCTCTGTCTGGACATCATGATGCCGAAGCTCGATGGCTATGAAGTTTGCCGTCGTGTGCGCGCGATCGATCCCACCGTTCCGATCCTTTTTCTCTCCGCGAAAAGCGAGGAGATCGATGTGGTGGTCGGATTCCAACTCGGTGCTGACGACTTCGTCCGCAAGCCCTTCGGCAAGCACGAACTCATCGCCCGGATCCGTGCCGTGCTGCGGCGCGCCAATTCGGTTGCCGGGCGTTCAAGCAGTTTCTCAATGAGCGATCTCACCGTTTGGCCAGCAGAACTTCGGGCCGAGCGCGGTGGTCATTCCATCGATCTATCACCGCGCGAGACCGCCATCCTCCGGCTCCTCCATGAGCGCTCTGGACAGGTGGTTGATCGCAATACCATCCTCGATCAATGCTGGGGTATTGACTATTTCCCAGAGTCCCGAACGCTCGACCAGCACATCGCCAAGCTGCGTAAGCGCATCGAGACAGACCCCAACCATCCGTTGATCGAAACCGTGCGCGGGGTAGGCTATCGATTTGCTAGAAACTGATACTAACACCCTTTAAAATTCATTTAATTGTTAGGAATTTGCTTTTGAGGTGAAGGCCGTTCAAAGAGTTGGTGGCCGGACCGGAGGCGGGGAAAAAGGAGGGTGATTTCACGCGCTGCGCGAGGCTATTTGATGAAATCGCGCACCGGGGTTTGCTCGGTTTTGGGGAGGGAGTTGAGCCATTGACCTGCGGCAGTCGGGTCGTATTGAAGCCAGTAGGCGGCAAGGTTTTTTTGTGCCCATTGCTTGGCGTCGCCAGCGGGCAGGCTGCGGAGCCACTCGCTGGCGGCGGCTGGGTCTTTTTGCGCCCATTTCACGGTGTGGGCGGAGGTGGATTCGACGCGGCCGAGGGAATCGTCGGGATTTTCTGCGAGACAACGCAGCGCCTCGCCGTGGAGGGCTGGTTGATAGTCGGAGGCGTAGTCGCACGATTGTTCGATGATGATCGATGCGATTTTTTGTTTTTGATCGACCGGCAGTTCCCGAATCCGGCGGGTTAGATCCGCGAGTTTTTCCGGCTCCCAAGTGCGGAGCATGTTTTGATATTGGCGGCTCTCGTCGGAACGGGGTTGGGTGGCGGCGAGTTGATCGAGCCACTCTGCGGGATGGGCCACGGGTGGGATGGGTGGTTTTTGATTTGCGGCTCTCTCGTCGAGCATCGCTTGGGCGGCGCGGCGGTCGTCCTCGGTGCTGAGTTGGCGGATGAGCGTGGCGGATTCTTCGGGCGTGCGGACAGACCACGAGAAAATCCGCTCGATGATTGAGTTTCTTTCGTTGGCGCTGAGGTCGATGGCGTCGAGCCACTGGATCGCGGTTTGCGGTTTGTCGTGAGTCATGCGCTCTAGCGCGGTCATGCGGATTTTCTTGGCTTGTTCCGCCGTGAATCCGCTGCCCTCGAGGTCGGCGTTCCACCATTTTTCTTGGTTCTGCCAGATGGGCCAGTCGCTGGAGGCTATCGACTGCCGCCACGAAGCCGGGAGCTTGGGCAGCTCGCCGAAGAGCTTTTCCAAGATGCCCTCGCGGGAAAAGTTGTTGGAGAAACGCATCCAGCCGTCTGGATCGTTCCAGAGTTTTCGGATTTCCACGTCGAATGAATCCGCTAGGCGTTGGCCAACTAGGGCGTCTTCGGCACGGGCTTTCATGAATGCGGGCAGTTGATGGAGCTGGGCTTCCAGCATGGCCGGGTGGTTGCGGGCCATGGCATCCAGAAACGAGGCGAGGTTGATTTCATCCGCTCCCATGCCCATGCCACCCGACGCGAGTTCCATCAAACGATCCAAGGCGAGCTCGGGATGATGCTTGGTCATTTCCGCCAGCACCTCGATTTCGATCCAGCCGGACGGGCGCTCCTTGAGAAGTGCGAGCACTTTTCCGGGTTCGGTATTTGCGAAGCGCATGAGGATGGTTTGCGCTTCGAGCGGCTTTTTCTGCATCTGCCATTGTGCCATGGCGAGGGGATGGAATTGCTCCCAGCGGCTGAGGAGTAGCTCGGCGAAGTAGGTGAATTCGAAGCCCTCGCTGGGGTGAAACCAGCGGCCGTCGAGCCATTTGGGGATGTCTGAGAAAGGGATGGAGTTGGCGAGCGCGAGGGTGGCGCGCAGGCGTTCCGCCGGGTTGGCGGCTTGTTGGATGGAGGCTAAATTTTCGCGTGCCCATGCGGGAGGGGCGGATTCTGCGGTGTGGCGGGCGCGGGCGGATGAGCTACGGGCGGGGGCGGAGGAAATGGGTGTGGCGGATGGTGTCATGCCCGATCCTGCGAGTTTCCAGCCGGCAACGGTCGCCACAAGAAACAGGACACCCACGGCGAGTGGTTTCACGGGGTGCCTCCTTTTTTAAGCAGCGCTTTTCGATCCGCCGGCAGCTTGGCGGACTCCAGCCACGCTTGTGCTTCCTGCGGATTGGATTTCTCCCATTCCCCGTAGATCAAGCCCGGACGGTTGTTTCGGGTCTCGCTCAAGGCGAGCGCCCAGTCCAGTGCTTGGTCGTATTGTTGGATTTTGGAGAAGCGGTCCACGATCTGCCAGGCGGCCGGCTCCCTGACGAGTGGATCGGTTTGTTGGTTCACCCATCCGGCGTAGCTTGGTAGATCTCGTTCCGCCCAAGTGTAGGTGAAGTAGGAAAATATCACGGAATTTTGCGGATTGGTGGTGCTGGGCAGGATCATTTCCAGAGTCCGGGCGGGATTCTTAGCGCTCAGACCGGTCAAAAATTGATAGGCTTCATGGGATAAACTGTCGTCCACGGTGTCTCTTTGGCAGCCTGGGTAAGTGATCAGGATCGGTTGGTCCGCCGCGCCGGGGCAGATTGAAAAAAGGGCTTTGGCCGCTTGGAAGGCTTTCTCGGGATTGGCATGGATGAAGGTCTTGCCGACTTCCGCGAGCCGTTGTGCGGCGATGCGCGGGGCTTTGGTGGCGATGGCCTCGGCCAGTGCGGCTTCCGGATCGATGGTCACGCGGTGTGCGAAAATCTTGGCTTCGATCTTGCGCTTTATGTGGCCCGGCGGAGTGAGCGCGGCGATGCGTTCGAGATCCTGCATTTGCGACGGCTTCATGACCTGAATCAAGTATTCCATCGCGCCAGCGCGGCTGCCGAAATTCTCGGAGGCCAAGGCTGGGTTTTGTGCGATCCAATCCCACGCGGCCAAGGCGTCATGGGTGACTAAGGCGCGGAAAGCGGAGCCGACCATTTCCGCGTCTCCGCATTTTTGGGCGAATGCCATGAATGTCATGGGGTCGGAAGTATCGGTGGAACTTCGCAGGGCGGAGATCGCAGCCGTTTTGCAAGCGTCCGGGAGTTGGTCGAAATGAGTCTGCAGCCACTTGGGGTGAAATTCGGCGATGGCGTCGATCACCGTTTGAAGGTGCTTGGAGCCAGCGGCGGCGAGCGCGGCGGCGGGATCGTGGATGGCCCATGCGCGCCATGGTTGGATGTCGTCATTTCCTGCTGCGGCGATGGCTGCTTGCGGGTTCAGCCGGGTCCAGTGGATGAAGATGAGTTGGGTGATCTTGTAATTCGGGGATTTGCGTTGGCGGTAGTTTTGCCAGAAGGCGGAAATGTCAGTTTCGCTGGCGTCCAGTAACCAGAGCGCGAGGCGGCCGTAGAGGGCCGGATCATCGAGAGCCAGCAGAGTTTCTGCGGAGTCTTGGGAATGCAGTGGGGCGGCGGCATCTGGCGCGCGGGCCGGGACTGACTGACGTGCCGCTGCGGGGCGTGCGGACTTGATTGGTGATTTCGCAAAGCGTCCTCCCAGGTAGCCGCCGACAAGTCCCACAGCGCAAATGACGAGGAGGAACCAAGGGCGCGGCATTTTTAATTTCATGAGATTCGTTATGAAAAGGGACGCGCGACCTTATTGCTAGGAATTTAATTTTGAGGTGAAGGCCGTTGAAAGAACTGGTGGCCGGACCGAAGAGGGAGGAAGAATTCGAGTTACTCGGGGCGTTTGACAGTGCCGACGAGTTTCATGGGGGCTTTACAAAACGGGCTATTGGAGCGGATCAGCTCCTCAGACTTAAAAGGCATTGGGCTGAAGTCTTGGACTGCATTGATAGAACAGCACCGCGCTGCTGCCATACTCGCGACGATCGGTTAGAGTAAAGTCGTCGGCGACGGGGGATTTCTGATGAGCGGAGATTTCCGCGATGAGCCAGCCGCCGGGTGCGAGGCGAGAGAGGATCAGGCCGCTTTTTAGAAGGTCGGAGACGTGGTCTTTATCGCCGTAGTGTTTCCAATAGGGCGGATCGGCGAAGATGAGATCGTAGGTGGCGGCGTCGCGTTTGAGGTAGGAGAGGACGTCGGCCTTGACGACGTGGCCACCGCTGAGGCGGGCTTTTGCTAGATTTTCAGTGATGACGGTGCTGGCTTGGCGGAAGTCGTCTACGAAGACACACGAGGAAGCGCCGCGGCTGAGTGCTTCGAGTCCGAGCGCACCAGAACCGGCGAAGAGATCGAGCACGCGGCCCCCATCCACCTTTTCGCCAAGGATCGAGAAGACCGCTTGTCGGACGAAATCGGTGGTCGGCCTGGCAACGGCGGGGGGGACCTTAATGGCGATGCGTCCGGCCTTTCCGGCGATGATTCTCATGGGATTTGTTTCAAAGGTTTTAGATTAATGAAAATGAGAATTCTCCGCCAACGACGAGCATCCCGGCGGGCCACAGCCATCGGGACTTAGGCATCCATAGGTTAGTTTTTAGCAGCAGGCTTCGGTTTAGGCTTGGTGGTGGGCTTTGCGGCAGGCTTCGTGGCACCCGGCTCAGGGGCTGCTGTCTTGGCAGAAGCCGCATTTCCAAGTGGGAAACGGATGATGAGACTCTTGTCGAGCAGGCGGGTTCCCTCGGTGGAGAGTTCTTGCGCCCGATACACGATGATCCCGAATTTATCGCCCGCGAGACGGCCGAGTGCGAAGTTTTCCTTCACCTTGCCAAGGCCGGTTTCTTCTTCAAACTTCCACTCGAAGCCGGTCCATGCACCAAGCACGCTGCTAGAATCTGCCGTGATGTCAGCGATGCGTTTCATTTCCCCATTCGGCGAGCGGAACGAGTCGGTTTTCGGATCATAGCGCAGGGTGGAAATCGCGCTCGCTCCGCCGGTGGAGGTGATTGACCAGGTCCCGCCGGAACTTTGGCGAAGGAGCAGCATCACCTCTTCCATGGGTTTGAAATCGCGCTTTTCCCAGAGGGTGAGATAGTCGTCGTATTCTAATTTGGTGAGACCGAGGCGCTCGTCGTAGGGGAGGGGAGCACCGGACTTCGCTTGGCTCGAAAATTCGCGGAACCACTTGGGGTCTTTACGCGCGGCGGTTTCTACCTTGGCGATGTATTTGTCGATTTCCGTGGGCGGCATGACTACCCCGATGGCAGCCTTCTTCGGCACATCTTGCTCAAAAAAGCCTGCGAATACCTTTGGCAACTCTGCTGCGGATAAGCTAGCGACGAGAGACAATGCGACGATTGGAGCGTGAAATTTCATAAAGGCGGCGTGAAACTGTCCCTCAGTCCACCAAAACTCAAGCGGCAATGCGTCAGTATGTCTGAGTCGATAGAGATTGTGCCGTTTCTCAAGTAGGGTTTCTCTTTACCCGGGGCACTCCGCCCGCGCAGTTTCCCGCTGTCATGAAAATTTCTCTCTACACTGGCGGCATGGTGCAAACGAATGGTTACCTCGTCGAAACTCCCGATGGCAATCTGCTCATCGACGCACCAGAGGGCATCGCCAACTGGATCACCCAGCGCGGCGTCCGTGTCGATGACGTGCTGCTCACCCACCAGCATTACGACCACGTGATGGATGCGGCCGCGCTGAGAGCACTGGGTGCCCGGCTCCATGCTTTCGAAGATTACTCCACGGAGTTGACGCTCGAATCACCCGCGCGCTCGTGGGGGATGCCGATTTCGGTCACTCCTTATGAAATTGATCAGCATTTTGACATGGCGCACCCCTTGCGGCTCGCCGGATTGGAAATCTCGCTCGCCCATGTTCCAGGGCACTCGCTTGACAGCGTGACCTTTCATCTCGTCGATCACGGAGTTGTTTTCTCAGGCGACACACTTTTCGCGGATTCCATCGGCCGGACCGATCTGCCAGGCGGCAGCACCCCGCAATTGCTCGATGGCATTGCCCGCCACCTCATGACTCTGCGGTCGGAGACGAAAGTCTTCCCGGGACACGGGCCATCGACCACCATCGGCGAGGAAGCTTCGGGAAATTCCTACCTCGACTGATGGCCAGAACCGCTGTCACAATCATACCTTGACCCGGAAGGCTGCGCCATTTACCAACCCCTTTCGTATGGGATTTGACACACTTGGGCTCTCCGCAGCCGTTCTGGAAGCCATTGAGGAGTCCGGTTATACCACTCCAACGCCGATCCAGGCACAGGCGATTCCGCTCATCCTCGAAGGTCGCGACCTCATCGGTGCCTCCCAGACGGGCACGGGAAAGACCGCTGCCTTCGCGCTTCCGAGTCTTTCGAAAATCGAGAAACTCGGCAAACCGCAGATCCTCGTGCTCGAGCCCACCCGCGAGCTGGCCCACCAAGTCGCCGAGCAATTCGAAAAATACGGCAAGCACACCGGCCTCAAAGTTGCGCTCCTCTACGGCGGCGTCGGCCTAGGCACCCAG
>JANPAU010000405.1:0-1921 GCA_031430055.1 Akkermansiaceae bacterium
CGAAGATTGGACCAAGTCTGAGGTTCCCTAAAAACACCCGCAACACTGTGGACCCACTGAGCCACCGCCATGAAAAAGAAACCGCAACTCATTCCGCTGCTCAATTTCTTCGCCGAAACCCTTCGCGAAACGCTTGAGGAAAAGAGGAAGCCGCGAGGTAAGTGAGCCGGGTGCAGCTTTCTTCCAAATTTCCAACAAGGCTTGGTTTAGTTCTTCGATTTTCATGATGATCGCCACAGGATCGTCCTATGAGCGCGGGTGATGCGGCAGTTAGTCGTATCGACTTTGTTCGCTTGGTGGATTGGGTCAAGGCGAAGCTTCGACGGGGGTAGTCCCGACTAGCAAGCACCAAGAACGATTTTCACTTCGAGAGGGTCGTCGAGAGGGTCGGTCCCGGTAATCGAGCATTGAGGGGCAATTGATTCGTTTTGCTGGCCTGCCGCTGGAGAGAGTCGATGGTGTCCCGACTAACAAGCATTCGCGTTTGGTTTTCATGGAGGCAAATCAGGAAATAACCGCCAACCCTGCGGCTGCGGCCATGCGTGACTGCCGCAGGTCGAAGCTGCAAAACTCCGTGGCTCCCAGCTCCAAGGCCAGAGCCACATGCAGGGTGTCGAGTGAGCGCATCAGAAGCGGTCCGCTCGCAGTTCATCTAGAATCGCCTGCGAGTTGGGTAGCACCCGGCTACCGAACAATGTTTGCTGGCGAGCCAGAAAGTCAGGTTTGCCGCTGACCGTCTTCGGCTCTTCACCCTCATGCTCCAGCGTTCTCCGTTGCTTGAGAAACATGATGAAGTCATAGGTCTCTCGCACCAAAGATTCCGGCGCGGTTTCAATTTCATCGGTGATGGCTTCTCTAGCGCTCATGACGGGAAACTAGCGTTTGTCCGGGGTGCTGCCAAGGATGGACATTGTGTGTGCGGAGTTCGGAACGAATGGGGAGGCGGGGGAGAAGGATCGCTGAGGTAAAAACTGAAAAACTGAAATGAAGATGAAGATGAAGATGAAGAAAGAGCGCTGGAGGGGAAACGGGAACTCAACGAGGACGAGACGGCGCGGCTGAAATAGCTTTGGAAAAAGCTGGTGAGGATGTTTCACCCGGATCGCCACGAGCAAGACCCGGAGAAGCGCGAGAACTTGGAAGGGGCTGATGTGAAGAGTGATGACAGAATCATGGATGGCAGAATCATTTTTGAAGACTGTTGGATCTGATGTGTGATGAGACCTTTGTCACTGGAACGTGGCATGGTTTATCTGGCGAGCTGGGCTTTCCTTCCTCTGTATCCAATGATTCTGCCGTCAATGATTCTGTCTCAATCCATTCGCTGCTCACCCAGGCGAGTATCTTGAATCAAGGCTGAGCCAGCGTTTCGCTCGGCGTGTCGCGCGGGCTGATGGAACTGCGGTCGCTCTACGAGGATCTTCGGAGATAGACTCGGAGCGAGACGCTCCGTGCACGGCCTGCGGCGAGACGCCGCAGCCACGGATGACGAGTCGGTGATCGGGCGGATTGTTTGCGCGCAGCGGGAGGAACTGGAGCGGGAGATCGCTGGATTGAAGGCGGAGCGGATTGCGGAGGAGGCGCGGGAATTGGCGGGCGAGGTGCCGTTTTGAAATGTAGTCGAGGACTTCAGTCCGGACGGTTAGGAATCGAAGACGGACTGAAGTCCTGGACTACGATTGAGGAGACGCAGGGCGACGCTACTTGGACGAACTGCGGCGAGACGCCGCAGCCACGCGACATTCATCGATCTGCGGGGCGGATCGCGACAATTTTCACCTCGCAGACGGCGTGATCCACCCACCAAACAACGGCATGGAGGGGAAGAATGGCGACCTGCCAGTCTCTGCCGTCTGTTCCACGGGTCGTGAAGTCCCCTTCTTTTGAGACGTCAGTAGCGAGGGCTTCGAGCCATAAAATC
>JANPAU010000406.1:0-3125 GCA_031430055.1 Akkermansiaceae bacterium
TGGACCACTACCTACCAAGGCGCCACCGGGAAGAGGAAGAGTTACACGCCCAAATCAAAAAGCGTCACGTTGCAAGACAGCGGGACATCGACCGACGAAAGCACCACAAACCGGGATTGAGGAAAGATCTTAATTTAACTAGGTAGAATTAGTGATTCACGGGCAAAAAAATACCGCCAAGAGATGAACTCCGGGCGGTGCTGAGATCCTTTTCGGACGTAGCTTACGGCATAGCCGGGACGTAGAGTTCGGAGCCCTTGGCGAGAACCGTCGCGGTGGTGAGATCGAGTCCGTTGAGCGCATTGAGACGCTCGGCATCGGTGCCATGTTTTTCGGCGAAAGCACCATATGTCGTTTGATCTTCGATGGTCACCGAGCGGAATTTTTTTTCTGGAGCGGATGTGATTTCCTCCTGCTCCGCCACAGGGGGTGGTGTGGGTGCCTGCGCGGCGGTGGGGATCTCAGGAGGATTGGATGCGGCCACATGCGGTGCGGGTATGGCAGTAGCCGCTGGTCTTGGTTCTGGCGTCTTTGCCGCAGAAGCCTGTGCTCGTTCCGTAACTGCCTTACGTGGGGCAGCGGGCGCGGAAATCGTGGTAGTGGTGGATGCCGAGCTGCCACCTATCCTGACGACTTGGCCCGGACGAAGTGCTGAAGGTTTTACCGAAGGGTTCGCTGCAATCAAGGTGGCGGTGCTGATCTTGTATTTCTTGGAGATACTGGAAAAAGTCTCTCCTTGTTGGATCTTGTGAGTTTTTCCTTCTTCTTGGGTCACAGGTGCAGTGGCGGGCGAGATCGCTGCAACGGCGGTAGGTGGCGCTTTGGAGCCAGTGACCTTGAGCTTTTGACCGGGTTGGATAATGGCGTTTGCCTTGAGTCCATTCGTCTTGGTGAGTTTCTCGGGAGTCATCCCGACCTTGCGGGCGATCCGGTCCAGGCTATCACCAGCTTTCACGGTGTAAGTTGAATCCGTAGCTGTCACCGCCGCGACGGTCGGAGTCTTGAGGCTGGATTTCAGATCGGACTGGGGCTTCGGAGTCACTCCTGGGCGGGTATCCGAGCGCAATTGTGAATTTTCATCTTCCAGTTGGCGGATCTGCCTTTCCTGCTCCGCGCAGAGTGAACGAAGTGTCTCCAGCTCGGATTTTGCAAACCCAGTGGGCGTCGCAAGAATCATGGTCAGTGTGGTAAACAGCAGCGATGGTTTCATGGTGAAGGGGATCTTCCAAATTACATGATTCAAATCAAGAGAAAATCAATCTATCTTAACTAATTAACGTCGAGCCCTTACCGGACCTTGGGCACAAAAAACGAGCGGTCCCGAAGAACCGCTCGTTGCTCAATGAATGGTGAGACTTGGAAGAGAGGCTTTAAGCGCGTCCCGTGTAGGAATTGTCTTCTGTTTTCACGTTGATCTTCTCGCCGACGTTGATGAAGAGCGGCACTTGGACGATCAGGCCGGTCTGCATGACGGCGGGCTTGTAAACGTTGTTGGCGGAGTCGCCTTTGACGCCTTCCGAGGATTCCGTCACGGTCATGACCATGGAAAGTGGCAGATCCACGGCCACGACAATACCGTCGGCGACCATGAGATTGTAGATTTGGCCCTCGATGAGGTAGTTTTTCACCCCTTCGATGAGATCCTCGTAGACGACGGCGTCTTCATAGGTGTTGGGATCGAGGAAATGGTTACCGCTGCTGTCCTTGTAGGAATACTCATGCGGTGTGCGCTCCAGGACCACGCCCTCGACGCTGTCGTTGGAAGTCATGCGTAAGTTGAAAACTTTTTTTGTCGCGACGCTACGGATCGACATTTGTACATAAGACGCCATCCGCGGCGGCGTTTTGAGTTCGTGCTCGATCACGAGGCAGACCTCGTTGTTGTGACGGACGGCGTGTCCCTTGCGGAGATTGATGATCGGTGTGCTAGCCATAAATTGTGAGGTGGGGATAAGACGCGCTGCCCGACGAGGCAAGCACGGAGTTTTGAAGCAAAGTAGGAAGGGAGAAGAGTCGGCCTCAGTCTTGGCGGCCGAGAATCCAGTCGACCACCTTCTCGTCATTGTCATCGGAGGCCCAGAGATGGCGGAGAAAGTCTGCCGGGTGGAGATCGCCATATTTTTTCAGGAAATTCCGGTCGCCGCCGCAGCCGAACATCAAGTCAGGATCCAGTTCACCGCGGAGTTTAGCGCGCCCCTTGGCGAGTAGGCGGGGCAAGTAAGGCATGTCTTTCAGTTCCTCACCGAAGGTCGGCACCTCGTCTCGGCTTATGACTTTATCGCTGGAAATGCCCTTTTGCACCGTCATGAAATAGTCGCGCCGCACTGCCGCAATGAGGAGAGCGGTCGAAATGGATGGCGTGCCCTCGCCACAGAAGTCTTCGACAAAATCGAAAAATTCGCGCGGTTGGTAACCGATGCTGGCAAGGAAAGCGAGGTCTTCCGGAGTGTAGTAAGTTTCCCAATCCGGGTTGCCGGACTGAAGTTTTTGAGTGCTGCGGTCAAACAGGGCGAGAAAGGTATCGTTCCAAATCATGATTTTAATAGAGTCCGAGTTTTAGCCTTCCGCATGTTTTTTCTTTTGAAGCGGCGCGATCACATCAATCGCCGCGAGCATCAGCTCGTCGGGCATCGGCGATTGCAGTGCGTCCAGCGAGTCGTTGAGCTGGGTGACGGTGCGGGCACCGATGATCGAGGACGTGATCGCAGGCGAGCGAAGTGTCCACTGGATCGCGAGGTGATTGAGGGCCTGGCCATTCGTCGCAGCGAGTTCGCCGAGTGCTTGGATTTTTTCCTGGTGGGCTGCCACTTGCTCGGCTTGGAGAAATCCCTCAGAGCGAGCGGCACGCGATCCTTCCGGGATGCCATCGAGATACTTGGGTGTGAGCATTCCCTGCGCCAGCGGGCTGAAGACCACGCAGCCGATTTGCTCTTCCTCAAGGTAGTCGAGGATACCTTCTGACTCCGGCCAACGATTCAAGATCGAGTAGGGCGGTTGATAGATCACGCAACGGACGCCCATTTCCTTGAGGATTTTCACGGCTTTTTTGAGCCGCTTGAGCGGATATTTTGAAAGTCCGACATAGAGTGCTTTGCCACTGTCAACGGCCGTAGCGAGTGCTGACA
>JANPAU010000407.1:0-23100 GCA_031430055.1 Akkermansiaceae bacterium
CGGGGTCGATGCTGAGAAACCAGTCCGCCCACTTGCCGATGTCGCTGAGATCTCCGCGGTGCGATGCCTGCTCGGTAACTAACAATTTTTCCTCTAGGCTGAATTCTCCGTCCACAAGTGTTTTCACCGATTCGCATGACCATGAGGCGAGTTGACCGGCCATCTCGCGGACATACTCTTTGCGAATCGTCTGCCAAAGCGGTGAGTCTGGATTCTTCTGTGTCGCCCGGCGGAGCGCGGCGAGAAAACGGTGGTGGTCCTCGGTTTTTTTGAGACGGTCATCGACGAATCCGCCGAGATGGGCGAGTGCGTCGGGATCGGCGGCGAACTCCGGGGAAATAGCCATCGCCAGCATTTTATCGGGATCGCTGGCGGCCAAGTTCAGAAGAACTCCCTTGCGAATGACGGAGGTCGCGAAGTCGCGGTTTCCGCGTGCGGATTCTTCCTCGAACTGTCTGATGGCGCGTTTGGGATCTGCTTGGAGGCAGCTTGAAACGGCGGAGTCAAAAAGCCCCTGCCAATTCGGGAGTTCGCGATGGGCTTGAAGGTAGTCACGCCATGCGAACGGAGAAACGTCTGAGAAGATTTCTCTGTAAAAATGGGAAATTTCATCCGCGTCCACTCCGACCAGTCGAGGATCGCCACGAAGTGAGTTCACGAAGTTTGTGATGTCCTTGCCGGAGAAGTGACCTGCGGCGAGAAGGAGTTGCTCCATCCACTTGTCATTGGGATTCTCCGCGCCATTTTTATAAGCCACCAAGATATTGATTAGCGTCTCGCGGACGACTTCGAACTGAGCGGAAGTTGCTTCGGGCGAAGGCTGATTTTCTTGAAGAGTCCGGTCGCCGCGCTTCAAGGATGGTGCGGATTTACCTGTCTCGAGACGGGCGGTTTCCGCATTCAGATCGGATAGCTTGAAGCGCTGAAGGATGCCAATACCGGTGGCGATGATGACCGCGATGATGAGGATGAATTTCATGGTTTAGCGGGAGCAGAGTTTTCTAACGCTTCGAGACGGAGGATGGTTTCCGCGCGCTTAGCAGGGTCTTTGATCTTTCTCGCCTGTTCCAGAGCTTGGGGAAGGAACTCGGAGAATTCGCTGAAATCGCGGCGTTCGAGTTCGTATAAAATATCACTGTCCCTGACGACCTCACGGGCGGCGAGATTGCTGAGGGCGTTCTTGATTTGCCTCCTTTCGCCGTCAGTGGCGGTTGATTTTGCTTTAGTGAAAATTTCCTCCGCTTGGTCTGGAGCATGGGTTTGCAACCAATCCCGCGCGGCGGATTCGACCTTGGACCGATCTGGACTGGGACGGGTGTTGTAGGGCAAACTTAGAATCCGCTCTGCTTGGAACTCGGCGATGATTCGTTGCTCGGATGGAGTGAGATCAAGGGTTTTCAGAACTCTTCCGGTGAGTGGATTTTCTATCGGTTTATTCCACGCGCCAGCCACAAACATCAATCTCTCGAACGCTTCGCGCTGGTCCATGCCAGAGCGCGTTTTTTTCAAATCTTCTGAAACGAATTCACGAATCCATGGGAGGAATTTGGAGAACGCGTGAACCATGAAATCTGCATCATTTTCTTTTTGCTTTGTCTCTCGCAACAAACCCATCGCGTCGCGGACGATGTATTCAGGATACACGTCGGACGAGAGCGTGATGATCTCCCTGGCACGCGGTGAGCTGGATAGAATGAGCGCAGAGGCAACCGCCGCTTGGTATTCCATGAAGGCGTGCCAGTTGCTGCCGGAAGGGGTGCTGTGCAGTTCGCGTAGCCACTCGATGGCTTGGTCTGGCTCGGCGGTGGCCCAGCGGAAAATAGCCAGCTCGATGCCTGCATTCGTGATGATCGGTATTTTCGGATCCGCCTTCGTCGCGCACCTGACGGCGAGGCCGGGATCCGTTTTCGCCAAGGCTGCAACGAGATGACGGAGGAGGTCGGTTTTCTTCTGCCAAGGCTCCGGCAATGTGAAGGTTTGAGGAATCAGCGTTTCTAACTCCCCCGCATCCAAGCCGGCGATCATCGCCTTAAATGCGAATTGTTTCAGACGGGATGATTCCGCTTCTTCCATGGCACGCTGGAGCATGTCGATGGTGATCCGCTTGCTGCCCGTGCGGATGGTCTTAGCGGTGGAGGGTTGCGAAGAGGAGCGGACCGGAATTTCCGCACTGGATTGAGTGGTGCGGAGCATTTCGTTCCGCGAGGTGGCGCGGGAAATGGCGATTTGTTGGAACGCCAGTGGAGTGGCCAGCAGGAGCAGGCAGAGCGGTAGGGTGGCTTTGGATTTTATGGCCATGTGTAGGGTTAGGGCGGTGGTGGAGTGGGAAGCGGCTCCGGCAAGAGCCTTCGTGGCGGCGGACTTCAGCAGGAATGCAGGAGCTGCTTCGGCAGTGTGACTGGCAAGGCCGGACGCGAGAGCGGTGACAGTGAGAGTCACGCCCTTGCCGCGTAGAATGCGGGCAAGCTTGTCCAAAGCACGGCGGCATTGCTTCTGCACGGTGGCTGCCGGACGCGAGACTTCCGTACTGATTTGACCGAAGGATTTCCCCTCGAAATAATGGTGGAGAACGATGCTACGATCCGAGTCTGATAGACGATCCAGCGCGAGATCGAGAACTAGCAGTGCAGCAGTCCACATGGAGGTTGCCGCATCGCCGGTGCTATCAATTTCGTCGGGATGAACGAGCTGTTTCCGGCGTTGGTGAGAGGCTTCGGAGCGCATGGCTTTGGTGGATTCGAAGAGAGTGGCGCGGTGAAGCCACGCGGGCAGGAGGTCGGGATTTTTCACCAGCCCCGATGCTTTACGGACCACCGCGCAAAGCACGTTCTGACTCACTTCTTCCGCCATCTGCCGATCGCCAATGCGACGCAGGGCGACGTGGTAGATGAGTCCGAGGTAACGGTTCGTCAGCGTCTTGAAGGCGGCTTCATCGCTCTGCTTGGCGAAACGAGTGAGGAGTTGGCTGTCAGATTCCTGCATGTTCTTTTGCCCATGTAACACCATGGCGGACGCGGGTTCGGACAATTTTTTCAAAATAAATCATCGCGCCAGCACGTCGGCTACGGCCCGGATCGCCTCATCCGTGGCAAAGGCTCCTGCCGTGAGCGCGACTTTTTCCCCAGCTCGGAAGTCGTCCCTCTGCAGGTCATCCGGCGACGCCACGACCAAGGCTTGTCGGCCCCGCCGCAGCGCCGTTTCCGCGAGAGCCTCGCACGACGACTCCCCCACCTCGCCGACGATGACCACCCGGTCGCAAACTGCCAGCAACCGCTCCAGCGCTTCCTCACGGGCCATCATCGACGGCGAAAGGGTATCCAAAAAGGTGACCCGCGCATCCCGCCAGCGTAAGCGGAGCTGCTGCACCAGCCATGAGACACGTTTCGGCGACAGCGTCGTTTGACAAACTACCCCGAAAGCAGGAAAAAATACCAACCGAGCGGTATCGGTTGTGTCTTCGAGAATCCTTGTCGCTGAGTTGCCTCCGGAAATCGCCAGACTCTCCGAGTCTTCATGCCGCCCGATGACCAAGGCTTGCGCACCTTCCATTTTCAACAATCCAAGCGCCACCTGCGCGCGGCGGACCTTCGGCGAGGTGAGATCTTCGACGGAGTAGCCCGCCTCCTGCCAGTCCCTACGCTGGCGAGAAGTGATCCCGCAGAACGGGGTGGCCACGGTCTTCAATCGAAAAAAATCAGCCTCATCGACACTTTCCTGAATCCCCAATGAAGCAAGCTGGGCCGCAACTCCCCGGTCCGGCATGAAACTTCCCGCGATGCCGATTTTGTGGGATTTCGCCAGTAGTTTGAGTCGCTCCAAGGCCGCGCGGGCATCGTCATCCATTCCCAGTTTAGCGGCGATGCGGAGCTCTGGCTTGTGGGTTGCTGTGGGCATGAAGCGTTTTTCGGTAAGGTCTTTCATGACTTTGTCGTGCAAAGTATCGGGGCGCGAAGTTGGGTGAAATCGTTGCATTACGATTTAACTTTGCGCCGCAAAGTTAAATCAGAGCAAGCAGATTATTTCCTCAATCCGAGAATCTGCTCCAAGATCCCGAGATAGGCGACGAACGCCGCCCGTCCGATGGGAGACATCGCGTAGAGAGTCTGCGGGCGCCCATCGCCGGACAGTTTTTCACCCGCGATAAATTCTGCTTTTTCGAGAGTCCGCAAGTGGGTGATGAGATTCCCATCCGACATATCCAGTTGGTTTTTCAAGTCCTGAAATGCCCACGGCTCGGCCCGCGAGGCGAGCAGCGTCATGATCGACAGCCGCCCCTTCTCGTGAATGGTCCGGTCGAGTTGGGAAAAGTCGATCATGCGGGCAATTCGTCGCGGCGAGCGGTGGTGACGATGAGCGCCCCATAAATCAAGTGAAAGCCGCCGAAGGCGATGGCCATCAAGCGCGAGCCGTTCAAGTCTCTCATCCAGACCGCCAGATCATCGCTCACCGCGGTGATCCCAGCGAGACTCGCCACCCCGAAGACGACGAAGGCCCAGCCGAGCCAAACCATCGACTTCGGCGCGAACTCACGAATCGCTAACAAACCCAGCCCGTAATGGAGAATCCACATGCAAGCCGCCGCCCGATCTTGGTCCACTCGCACAAAGATCAGCCCTAGGAAACCGCCCGCGATCAGGGACGGCATCACTCCTCGCAGTGCCACCCGCAGGCCGGGACTCCAGAATGGCCGATGACGCGCCGATTTAACCCGCAAAATTTGAAACACATTGAAAGCAATGACCAACGCAAGCCCACCCAACCACCACACCGCCCACGCCCAGATGTGACGCCCTTCGGAAAGCCACGCTGCGGCGAGTGCCGCCGCCCCACCGATCAACGCGGTTTCCCCCGACAAGGCCCGGAAAATCGTCGCCCGCTCCATCACCGAGCGGATCACCCGCAATTGCTCCACCGCTTCTTCCTGCGTCGTCATGCCTTGCTTTGCCACACAAAGCCGGGGCGGCGCAAGTTGCAAAACTGACGAATCATGCGTTTGCGCCATGATGCTGCATCATCCGGCGGACGTCCTTGGCTTGACCGAAGAGAACGAGAATATCGTCAGTTTCAAAAACCCGCGTCGGCAGCGGAATGCCGAGAACTTTATTTACCGAGTTCCGAGCCGAGCTGAGTGATGCGGAACTGCGGCCCTTGGCGACGGTGACCAAGTTCAAATCATAGCGCCCGCGCAAGTCGACTTCTAGCAGCGTGATTCCCACCATGGTTACCGGAACTGCGATTTGGGCGATTTCATAGCCACCACCCAGCTCCAGACTGCTGATGACGGCTGGTGCGTTGAGAGAGCGGGCGAGCCACGCCGCCGCCATCGCTTCCGGGATCATCAACTCATCGATTTTTAACAACTTGAGAAGGCGACCATGAAGGGGATTGATGATGCGACTGATGATGCGCTTGGCCCCGAGTTGTTGGACGTTAGAGGCGATAGAAAGTGACGCCTCGAAGTCTTCGCCGATCGCCAAGATCACCGCATCGCATTCCTCAACCGGGATTTCATGAAACGCATTCAAATCCGTACAGTCTGCTTGGATGAGATATTCGATTTCATCCTTGAGGGCACTAACATGTGCCGGGTTGTTGTCTACGGCGATGATTTCATGGCCGTCCCGGCTAAGCTGACGGGCGAGGTGGGTGCCGAAACTTCCGAGGCCGATGATGCAGAATTTCATAGATTGGAATGAGTGAGTCAGGTGAGTAGAATCTTTTCCTCGGGCTTGCCGGAAGCGGGACGGGAATCTTGTTTGATTAAGGTGGCCATGACAGTCAGCAGGCCGATTCTGCCCACAAACATATTTACAATCAACAAGGTCTTCGCGCCGTCACTCAGCGTGGGAGTGAGATCGAGCGAGAGACCGACGGTGGCAAAGGCGCTGATCAGTTCAAAAAGCAGATGCGTTTCCGAAATCCCGCTGCCTGCTTCGAGCATCTGGAGGACGATGAAATTGACCGCCAACCAGATACCGGTTAGGAAAATCAGCCCCAGTGCTTGAGAGCCGACTTCAGCCGAAATGGTCCGGTTAAAAAGAACCATCCCGCGTCGGCTCATGCGCAACTGCGTCCACAAATGTGCCAGGCCAACCGCCGCGACGGTGGTGCGCAGACCACCCGCTGTGCCGCCAGGCGAGCCGCCGATGACCATCAGAATCATCAGGAATTGTGCCGTGAGCAGGCCGATTTGAGACATCGGCACCGAGTTGAATCCCGCCGTCCGGGCGGTGACGGAGTGGAAGAACGAGGTGAGAATTTCCCCGCCGTTTTGCGGACCTTGTCCGAGAATGAACTCGGAGCCATAGATCATCCCCGCTCCTAGGACGATGAGCAGCGCGGAGACAACTAACACCAGCCGAGTATGGACCCGCAAACGCGGAATTGGACCTTCCTTCGTGATCCGGCGTCTAATCTTCGCGATGCTCCAAAGGGTCAGATCCTCGTTGACCAAGGCACCCAAGCCACCGACGACGATGAGCATCATGATCATGACCTGCCAGACCCAGTTCCCGAGTATCACGCCACTGGCCAAGTTATCTGGCAGCGTGGAAAAGCCCGCATTGCAGAAGGCGGAAATCGAGTGAAAGACCGAGTGGAATGCCCGCTCCGAAAAATCGGGAATTCCATCCATCCCGCAGAACAGAACCACTGCGCCGATTGCCTCGCAGCTGAAGGTCATGATCACGATGAATTTCAACGTCTGCCCCACCCGCGCGAGGCGATTTTCCTGAATCATCTTCCCTAGCAGGAGCCGGTCGTGCAGCGAGAGTCCCTCGAATAATATGACCGCCGCGAAGAAGGTGAGCGTCATGATTCCAAGGCCACCGACTTGGATCAATAACAGAATCACCGTCTGCCCGGTGGTGGTGAAAAACGTGGCGGGATTCTGCACCGTCAGTCCAGTCACGCAAATCGCGCTGGTGCTGGTGAACAGCGCGTCCATCCACGAGCAAACCTGCCCTGGCACCGTGCAACGCGGCATTTTAAGCAAAAATGTGCCGATCAAAATCATTCCCAAGAACGAAAGAATCAGCACCCATCCCGGATGAAACGCCCGTGCCGTGAAACGTTTCTGATGGGCAATCATCAAGGTCAGCCCCGAGATCAATGCGGCGATTAATACGAAAAAATGGGCCGCAAAGGACCACTTGCCTGAGCTGGCAAGCGGTTGGAAAAACAGCACCGCCGACACCCCGAATACCAGCACCGCCAAGACCGCACGAAGCGTCAATCTACGCCGCTCCTGACGCGGCGGATGCTCCGTCCAGAAACTCCACCCGCGCTCCAAGGCGAAGATCATGCCGGTCAGTGTCGTGCACCAATGAAGCCAAGTCGGGACATCCCCTAACCAACCGATCAACGCCAGCAAACAGACTCCGGCGACTAAGGCAAAGAGCGGATGCAGTGACCGTCGGCAAATTTGCCACCCTTCAGATTTTTCATCCCCCCCATTTTCCTGCGGCATCGTGTGGCAATTTTATCACTCCAGACCGCTTATTTGGCAAGATCTCCTGATGATTTTCTGGCTGAAAAGATCGACTAGAAATTCAGTTCCTCGGATTCCACCAACCATTGTTCTCCGCAGGACCGCAGAAGCCGATGTTGGCGGATTGGTTGTCGCCGCCGTAGTAGTTGGTGGATGATTTCCCGGAGGGGATTTCCTCGGTGACGTGACCGTCGCACCAGGCGATGAGGGCCTTGCCATTGAAGCGAAAATGCACGCTTGGCTGAAGGGGTTCTGCGGTTTCCCCGCGAGGATTGACCGACTGCCGAGGCTCAGCGAAGGGGTATTCTTGGATGCCGTCACCTTTCGCGAAGGCAGTGGTGGCGAACATGAGGGTGCGACCGGGATTGCCAACATTCGCCGGTCGGTTGGGCTGAAAGGTGGCACTGGGCAAGCCTCCGATGTAGGTGGAGTTGTAGCCGTAACCGCCGGACCCATTTTCCCAAGAAGCCTCGCCGGTGAGATGGCGGGAAAACTCGGGGCAAATCCCAACCCGACGGCTAAGGCCAAGATAGTCGGCAAGGAAACCTTTTACGGGATCGAACGGGGCACTCACACTTGTGCGCCCACCATGCCAACGGACGTGGTTGGTCGGATCACTCGCGGGGCAGTAGGTTTGAAAATCTGAGGTGTATAGCAAGTTAGCCGTAGCGAGCTGGCGGAGATTTGCAGCGGAAACGACTTGGTTTGCACGGAGGCGACTCGCTTGGAGGCCTTGAAACCCGATCACACTCACGCCGGCGATGATGGCGATGACGATCAAAGTCTCAATGAGTGTGAAGCCTCGGGATTTCCGTAGTGGTTTCATGGTTCGGCGGCGAGGCGGTAGAAGCGCTTGCCGGGTGACGAGGGCTGGGTGAGGGTGACTTGGACGAGGTTTTCTCCGACTTCGACGATGGTCGCTCCGGCGAGTGGTTGCCAGTTTTCAAGCGTGGAACTGCTTTCGACACGGAGTTGTCCGCCGGTCCGGTAGGCAAGGCGGTAGTAGCGCAGGATCGTCTGGGTGGCGGTGGTGACGATGCTCAGGGTGGTGTCGCCGGTGAGGTAAGCGACGAAATTCGGGATGCCGTCTTGGTCAGGATCGGCAGTGGGAAGCGCGTCATTTCCGACGAGATTCCGGCTGGCAGTCCAAGCGGCATAGGTCGTGAGGACTGGGGAAAAAGCTCCGACCGCATCGAGGTCGAATCCACCGGAAGTGAAGTCGGTGGGGTAGGGGTCGTTGATCGGATTCCCGAGTGAATCGAGCGTGCGGTGGGCGGGGGAAAGCGAGCCGACGACGTCGATGACTTTAACGTGGGTGATGCGGTTGATGTCCAGAACTGGGTGGAATTTCCGCAATTGGGCGAGATCGAAGGGCGTGCCAGATCCTCCTAGTGCTTTGCCAGCGAGGTTGTAAAGATTGGTGGCATCCAGCGCACCGTATCCACTCACTTGAGTCAGAGTCTGGGTGAGGGAGACGGAGGGGAAACGGAAGAAATTCACGCCGTCGGAGCTAACTTCGACATGGGCAAGCTCAAGGAATGTGGCGGTGAAGGCATTTTCGAATACCGCGAAATCGGGGCCGGGAATATCGGCGATCGGGCTGCTGAATTCCGCAGTTAGAGATCCGCCATCGCCCAGCGAGACCACGGGGTAAGGATTTCCCGTGTAGCCGGAACTGACATCCGCTGGACCGGTGGCGCTGCTCTCGCTGCCGTATGTGGCATCGATTGGATCGTCGCCGGTGTAGGCGATGTCGGTGGGTCCGCGGATGATTTCCGCACTTGCGGCCCAGAGCACGAAGCGTGGGTCAGCGGCCAAGATCGAGTCCACAGGAAACGGGCCAGCAAGGGCGGCGTTCACGATGGAAGAAGAGAGTATTAGAAAAAGTTTCATCGAAGTCTCGGGAGATGCGATACCCGCCTCCATTTTCACGGAGGCGGGAGGATGAATCGGATCAGGCCGCACGTCTGCGACGAAGCAGTGTGAGCGAGGCACAGGCGATGAGCAGCAGGGAACTGGGTTCCGGGATGGGGGCAGGGGCGTTTACTGCTAGCGATGGACCCGACCCACCACCAGCGGCATAGACCCAACCGTCCCACGAGCCATCGACCAGAGGACGTCCACGCACGCCGGTATTTGAGGACACCCATCGTCCGGGACCGGCCTCGTCATCCGGACTGCCAAGTGGGGGCAGGATGTGTGCCCCAGTCGGAGCGGCACCGTTGTTGTAATTCGGACTTTGGTCGGGATTCAGGCTTTGTTCGTTGTTGACGAAATAGTTGAGGTATTCGCCAGTGTCTGGATTGTAGCCAGGGAAAGAATTTCCCTGCCATTGAAGATTGCTGATAAAGCTACCCCCAGTTACGACGAAGGCTCCATTTGAATTGGCAGTGAAGGCACTCAGCATGTCAGCACCGGTTTTACTCTCACTCGTCTGCCAACGGTAGCCCCAAGCAAAGCCATTGATTTGACCGGGCCATTGGATCACCATGACCGCTTGGCTGATGCCAACTCCGGCATCCGGCCCAATCCATTGAGTCACATCCGTAGTCAAAAACGAAGCCGCACGGGCTTCAAATAAAGTTGCAGAGCAAAAAAGCGCGCCCGCTGCAATCAGGCGCATGGTTATATTTAGTTTCATCGATCTCTTCAGTGTTATTAATTTTCACGAAGAGAGGACCGCAGGCGAATGGCCTGTGATCTTCTCTCGTCGATCCCCTTTCGCGGAGGACCATGAGTCCCGATTCCCCGGACGAATCCGGCTGGCGGGGGTGACGAGCTACGAAAGCACAAGTATTCGGGCTCCCAGCTTAGCCTCTTCCCCGCCTTCACCGTTCTTTCAAACGATTGGCTATATGGGGATTCGTATCTGGATACCGCTGCGCGACAGCTCCGGGGTCTCACCGGATTCCATGACGCTTTCGTGGTTAGTCGGCGGGAGGCTTGATCATTTGCAAAGTGGCGGCAAGACCAATTCATGAATTGTCTGCGCGAATCGCATCCCATGCACAGAAGATCGGCATTCACGCGGATTTCAAGGACTCCGCTTGTGGCTTGACGTTCGTGACTCGGGCGATTTCCTTGCAGCAATGTTACGCGAGGTTCTGAAGTCTAAACTCCACCGCGCCATGATCACGGGCTCGGATGTCGAATATGAAGGCAGCATCGAGATCCCGACTGACCTGATGGCGGCCGCCGATCTTTGGGCGGGAGAGAAGGTCTTGGTCGCATCCATCACCACGGGAAATCGCCTAGAAACCTACGTGCTTGCCGGGAAACCTGGCACTGGCCACATCATGATCAACGGCGGCGCGGCTCACCTCATCAAAGCGGGTGAACGGGTGGCAATCATGGCATTCGCACTTTCGGAAACTCCGGTGAACTCGAAGAATCTCTTGTTGGACGAAAAAAACAACGTGCTTCGGACAAGCCAGTAGCAGCAATCCATTCCCAATCCGCGCGTTCTCCTGGCTGCTGGCGTTAGAGAAAAATGCCAAGCTTTTGAGGAACTGTATTCCATCGAGGTTGACCCGAAGCGGGGCACCTCAGAGGTCAACGATGGCCCTGAAATGGCATTGACTGACAGAGCGGATCCTGCCATTTTGCGCACCTATGAATTGCATTTTGCCACTTTCTGCCATCGCTTGCTTGGGGCTAGTGGCCTGCGACACGATGAACGCTCCGATCACTCGTGGCGGGTATGACCCATTGCTTCCTGCCGGCAGCAGCAATGCGCCGATTCAGACAGTCGGACCGACATTTTCAGGCGGCCAATTTGTCCGGGCAGCCATGGACAACACCGCTTTTTTCAAATCCCGCCCCAATGGCGATGCAGACGCCGACAAGCTTTTGAAGCGAGGCAGCTCGATGAAGGTGATTTCCAACAGCAATAGTTACGTCAAGGTCGAGCTTGATAGTGGCGAAATCGGCTTTGTCCCAACGGTGATGCTCGAAGACCCGAATGCCGCCGCCCAAGTGCCTATCGTCAATCCAGGCGAGTATCAAATTTACCCTCCACTTCCGGGCACCGGCAATGGCGTGCCGCTGCCGGTGATCGATCCTGCCGGACTCCCGCCGGAGGGCGCGATTCCCACTGTGATTGATCCGGACGCCCCCGCCGTGACCAGCCCGGTGCCTCCCGTCACTCCCAGCACCGAGACATTTCCTGCGCCTGCACCCACGGTAGAGTCCAAGGTCGAATCCGCAGCACCCCCGGAGCCAGGAAAAATCCAGGAATCCACTCCGAAGGTCGAACAGGAGTGAATTTTTTCTACATCCTACTCCCAGCCGTCCTGCTCGGTGCCTGTGCAGGGCCACCTAAGCCCCTCCAGGTCAAACAATTCCACCTGAGAACGGACACCGTCATCTCGAACGACGAGCCGATGATCCGCATGGAAGTCCAGCGCCGACTTCACGGGGCGATCACCCAAGAAGAGCGCCGCCAACGACTGGGACAATACTACACTCTCACGTGGCACGACCCAGCAGGTGCGGGTAAGGGCGAGGTGGAAGTGGTGTTCGAGTATCAACAAGGAGCCACTGCCAGCCTGGTGAAACGTTTGGGTAAAAAGTTCCCTTCCGTCGATTCCTCGGGATCGGTTGAGTTCGCCGTCATCGGCGACGACTATTTTACCCAAGGCAAAGTTCTCACTTGGAAAGCCTCGCTTTTGCGGGACAAACGAACCCTCTCCACCCGCCAATCTTACCTTTGGCAATGAGTTGATGAATTCTCAGATGGATGATTGACCATTGGCCCTTATGATTTTACTGTATTTAACGATTCGTTAGTTGAACTGACGGTTATTTTATCTGTGACTACGGACTGCCCAATTTTTGTCGGAATCTTTGATGGATTCAGTTGGATTCGCTGTGACGGGAAAGGCTCTTTCCTGAACAGTCCGGCAGTGAAAGCCTTCGGCGTGGAGCGGATCTCCGCTGGCGAGAAGTGTTTGGTGGTGGACTTGGATGCCTGCACGGGGATGGATTCCACGTTTATGGGGACCATCGCCGGCTTGGCCACTCGCCTGTCCACTCAGAATGATGGAGTCTTGCAAATCGCCGATGCAGGCGAACGCAATCGGCACTCTCTCGAAGATCTCGGCCTGGACTTCTTGATTCAAATCAAGCCTGAAAACCCGGTCTGGTCAGGGACAACGGAATTGATCCGCGCTGCTTTGCAAAAACCGCAATCCATCAGTCCTCAAAATCTGATTCAGAAGACGATGCATGTTCTCGAGGCCCATCAGACGCTTTCTGGAACCAATGAGAAAAACCAGCAGACCTTCTCCACGGTAGTCACCCTGCTCGAATCTGAGCTCGCAGCGAAACAGAAGCTGGCAGAGGCGCCCGAAGAGAAGTAGGATTTCCTTGAGGACGCCTCTGAAGTTACGAGTTCCCCGAGATGCAAGATCCGATCATTATTTCACTCGCGCTTTGCGCCTCGGCGGCTCTTGGGCTTGGAATTGCACTCCGGAATCAACGCCGCAAGGCCAAGCTGATCCGTAAAAAGTTCAATGAATTGGAAGGCGAAGAACAACGCATGTTCACCTTTCTCCACGATCTCGGACTCGCCATTGAAAACGAGCCATCGTCAGCGCTACTCTCCCGCATCATCGTGGATGGCATTGACAAGGTCGTAAGCGCCCGCGGCGGAGCGATTTACTTCGTCAACTCCGAGCAGAATTTCCTCACTCCTTCTTATTTATCCGACGAGTGCCCTCCGCTCATCGGAATCCCCGTGGAAATTCGCAAAAAAGCCGAGCGCGATCCAAGAGCTTTAGAAAGTCACTTGCGACTGTCTCGCGTCGCCGTTGACGAAGGAATTCTCGGGCACTGCCTGAGTGTCGGCGAACCGATCCACGTGAGAGATGTGAAAAACCACCCGTCGTTCCGCGATGCATTCACCCGCTACACCGACGATGTGTCGGCTCTGCTCTCGCCGCTGCGGCACGCGAATCGGGACTTGGGAGTCTTAATCGTCGCCCGTCGTCACGCGGACGGCCATTTTACTTCTAACGATTTCGCCGTTTTCCGCTCCGTGGCGGAGCAGTCATCGTTTGCGATTGGCAATGCTAGGATTCATCGCGAAGCCAACGAAAAGCGAGCCATCGAAGGCGAACTGAAAAATGCCCGCGAGGTACAACGGATTTTACTGCCGCAACAAGACCCAGTCATCAGCGGATTCCGGATCAGCGGCACCAACTTGCCTGCCCGTATGATCAGTGGAGACTACTACGATTACATGGACCTCGGCGATCAGAAGCTCGGAATCGCCATCGCCGATGTCTCGGGAAAAGGAGTCCCCGCAGGACTGCTCATGGCCATGTGCCGTAGCGTGCTCCGCTCCGTCGCGAAAGGTGAAATCTCACCCTCCATCGCATTGGCGGCCGTCAATCGCCAGCTCTTCCCGGATATTCGCGAAGACATGTTCATCAGCATGACTTACGGCATCTTGGATGCGACGCCTAACACGCTTACACTTGCGCGCGCCGGCCACGAACCCGCCCTTTTATTCCGATGCGAGACCGGTCAAGTTGAGCTCCTCCGCTCGCCCGGCCTCGCGCTTGGCATCGACAGCGGTGCGGTCTTCGAGCGGGTGACTCGGGACCAACAAATCACGCTCAACTCGGGGGATTGCGTGCTATTTTTCACCGATGGAGTCAAGGAGGCGCTCAATGCTCAGGATGATGAATTCGGCATCGATCGCCTCTGCGAATCCTTTCGCCTCGCCGCGCCGTTAGGGGCAGAAATCGTGCTTACTCGGATTCAGGAAGAGCTCAAACAGTTCACCGGGGAAGGGCCCCAAATGGACGACATCACGCTCGTGGCGATCGAGAAACGATAGGCCACGAGGGGAAATAATTTTTATGCAAATCAAGTCCGCGATTTTCAACATGAGCGCCCGCGACCTCCAGTCCGCGCCGGATTGGGCACGCCCCGAGTTCGCTTTCATCGGTAGGTCCAACGTGGGCAAGTCCTCGATGATTAATATGCTCTCCAACAAGGAGGCTTTAGCGAAGGTCTCCGCCACCCCTGGGAAAACCCAACTCCTCAACTTTTTCGTGATGAACGAATCTTGGAGTCTCGTGGACCTCCCTGGCTACGGCTACGCCAAAGTCGCCAAAAGCGAAAAAATCAATTTCAACGAATCTGTGGGCGACTACCTTGAACAACGCCCAAACCTCCGGCTCCTGTTCGTCCTGATCGACTCCCGGCTCACGCCCCAAGCCATCGATGTCTCGTTCGTCAGCTGGCTGGGCGAGTGCAAAATCCCCTTCGCCCTGGTTTTCACCAAGGCTGATAAGCAATCTCCGGCCAAAACGAAAGCGTCCATCCAAGTATTTCTCGAAAGCATCCCACCCCATCTCACCGCCTTGCCGCCGATTATCAGCTCGTCAAAAAGCCGAGCCGGGCGCATCGAGATCCTGAAAATGATCGAGCACGCCCTCCGTTCCTGAGGGCTGCCGATCCTCCTATCACTTCTTTTCTTCCTTCGCCTCGTCGAGTTTGGCGAGCGCTTCCTTCGCTTGAGACGCTGCTGGCTCGGCAAGCCCGGCACTGATGGCCTGTCCCAAGATCTCGCGGGCTTTCTCTGGTTGTTTGGTATTTGCCAAGGACATCCCGAGGACCAAAAGTTCATCCGGGACGAGTGGGCGCTTAATCGAGATTTCCGACATCAACTGGGCGGCATACCTGAAGTCGCCCTTGCGGTAATTGGCGATCGCAAAGATCCGCGTGAGCTCCGGGTCATCCGTCATTCGGGAGCGTGCTTCCGTGGCGAACTGAAGTGCTTGATCCAATTTCGCCGGATCTTCGATATAAATTCCAGCGAGACGCACCCGCGCTGGGTCGAAGCGTGGATGTAGCTTGAGGACTTCCAAATAAGTGGCCTCCGGATTCTTGCCTGCGGCTGCGTCCAGCGAGCCACGAAGCATCAAAGCGGCAACATTTCGTGGGTTTTTCGCCAATGATTTTTCTACTTCCGCCGCGATTGCGGGCTGCTTCAAGGCCTCGGCATCCGTCAGGAGGAGGAAATTTTTCGCGTCGTCAGACTCTGGAGCGGCCGAAGATGCTACCCGCGCCATCGCGGTGCGGGCTTCCAGAATCCGACCAAGGCTGTATGCAGCCCGGGCATAGTCGTAAACCACGGCGAAGTCGGATTCCAGAACGGCAGACGCATCTTTCAACAGTCCATAAGCCTCCTCATCCGCGCCGGAGAGCAATTTAGCGGCTCCCAAAGCCGCAAGAACTTGAGTATCGCGGGGAGCGAGCTCGCGCGCCGCAGTGGCGGCCTTGAGGGCATTTTCGGGCGAATTCAAAGGTCCGGCATAGAGCCGAGCTTGGCCGACGAGCGCGGCAGGAATTGCCGGATTCGCGGTAAATGCGGCTTGATACGCCTCAAGCGCTTCCTGCGGTCGCTCGCTGCGGGCAAAAAGTGCAGCCAGTTGCAACTGCGCCATCACATCCTTCGGGTTATCTGCGATGCGTTTTTTCAGATCCTCCAGATCGGCGATCGTCGCCTTGCCGGACTCTTCGAGCAGGGTAAGATATTTCTGTGCATCCGCCTTTTCGGGAAAATCAGCCTGATTCGCGAGCACGGCCTTGAAAGCGGCGGTCGCTTCGGCAGCCTGTCCCATGGAGTAGCGAGCCATGGCGTGGTGATAGAGCACCTCCGTGCTTTCCGGCATTTTCTCGGCGGCTTCCGTCAACAAGGGCAGGGCAGCAGCAAAATTCCCCAGCTTCCACTCGATCCAGCCAAGCGTATCGGCGATGGCGGGTTGAGTGAGATCGAGCGCACGAGCCTTGCGGGCATGCCCCGCTGCGAGTTCCAGATTGTTGAATCCCTCGAGTTCGAGTGTCGCCAGATTGTTGTAGGCAGCCGCGAACTCGGGCTTGGCCTCAATGAGAGCGGAAAAGACCGCTCGTGCATCCTCTTTGCGCCCCAGTTGCTGGAGCAGATAACCCCGTTGCAACAGAGCCTGCAGATCCTCGGGAAACGCCTTGAGATAGCCATCGAGGATTGCTAGACCTTCCGCCTCTTGGCCTGCGCCACTCTTCATCTGGAGTAAAATCGCATACGCCGGAGCGTTGTCGGCTTTGAGCTCGATCGCCTTGGCCAGCGACTTTTCAGCAGCTCCGGGATTCTTCAGCTCCAACTCCACGCTCGCCTTGAAAGTATAAGCTTCCGAAGAGTCAGGGTGGGCGGCGATGAAATCTCCAAGCCGCTTGAGTGCGGCGTCGCTTTTACCCTGGCGGAGATCAATGCTCGCGAGATTGGAAACTACCGTCAAATCGTCAGGGAAAGTTTCAAGAGCCCCTTCGAAAATCGATCTGGCTTCGTCCAGTTTTCCTTGGGCACCGAGAAGTCGGCCAAGCTCCACCCGGGCACCCGGGGTCTTGGCATCGCCATCCGCCTTTTCGCGCAGCAGGGCTACCGCCTCGTCATTGCGACCTACCATGCGGTAGGCTTGGATCAGCAGCTCACGACTCGTCGCTTCTTTCGGCTCTCGCTTTTGGATTGCCTCCAGCAGACCAAGCGCCTCCGCAGTCTTGCCATCTTGCAAGTGGATCTGTGCCCGGAGAATCGCGGCATCCTTGAACTCAGGCGCGACTGCCAGAACTCGGTCCGAAGCGCCAGCCGCCTTCGCCACCTTGTCTGCGGAAAGGTAAGCTTTCGCCAACGCAAACTCAATTTGCGGACGAGACGGCAAGGCAGCGGACACTTTTTCCAGCAGCTCCACCGCCTGATCCGCCTGCTTGCCCCGGATGAAGATCTCCGCCTGCATCATCGCGCAAGTCGTGTCGATGGGGCTCTTGGAGAGAACCGTCATAAAATGCTTGGTCGCGAGTTCGTCATTTTTATCGATGACGGCGATCTGTCCAAGGATCGCCCAGGCAGGCAGGAAATCCGGCGTGTCCGTGGTGATCTGATTGAGGTAAGCCACCGCTTCATCGCGACGCTCCAGCGACATCAGCATGCGGGCGTAGGCGATGGACTCATTGGAACGGGTCCCGGCCAAGTCCGCTGCGATCTTTAGCTCGGCCAAAGCCGCCTCCGGTTGCTTTTTCGAATTGAGGATCGAAGCCTTCAATGCATGGGCACGGGCGGATTTAGGATCGCTTGCCAGGACTTCTTCCACCGTCGCCTCGCCCTTTTCCATCGCCCCGCGACGGAGGTCCAGCAAGGTGCTCGCTAGCCGGGTGGAGGAGGTCTTTTTGCCCGATTTTTTAATCCGTTGCTCACATTCTTCCATCCACTCCGGCGTCAGGGAGGACTCGGCGAGCAGCACCAGGGCCTCTCCATCGGCAGGAGTCCGGTCCAGAATCGCCATGAGTTCCTTGCGGGAATCTTGCACGAAACCCAGCCCGAGCATCGCCTTCGCCAGATTGACGCCCACCAGATCATCCAACGGCAGCTTCTCCTTGGCATAAGTGAGCATCCCAGCCGCCTCGTAGCTGGCACCTTGGTTTTCACGAATCAGCCCGAGGTGCTTGACGGCCTCCGAGTTCCCGGGGTCTGCCTTCAAGGTGTTCTTGAACTCGATCTCAGCGGCGGCATAATCACCCTTTTCAAAAAACTCTGCGGCCGATCCAAGCGCCCGTTCTTTTTTCGCCTCCTTCGAGCAACTGGGTAGGGTGATGCTGAAAACAATCGCCGTAGCAAACGGCAAGACGAGCGGAAATGCGTTTTTCATAAATAATCGTGTGGGGAGGGGGCGGTGATCTATCCAATTTGGATGAAATTGGCGAGAATTACTTTCAGACTTGGAGTGGTGCATCTTGCGATGGCCATTTGCAATCCACCACCGTTTGACACTCAAGTCCTGCCTCATCACTCGGACTTGGCGGCTTACCGGTTCATCGGATGGCGCGCTGAATCAATCGATCTTTGGTCTAGAAGTCATCCTCCATGATCGCGGTATTGAAAGTTGATAGTCACTCTCGATACATTATTTGGTCTGGATGAGCATTTCCCTCCTCAGAAAAGCCCCCTTGCTGAACCAAATTATAGAACTAAGTTTCACTTTTATCTCATGAACACCCCTCGCCTCCTCCTCACCCTCGCCGTCCTGACTGCCGCCGGCCCCAGCCAAGCCCTTACCGCCGGAACCGTCACCACCACCGCAGATTCCGGCGTCGGCTCGCTTCGCGCTGCCATCTCCGCAGCTATCATTGGAATACCCGAAACCGTCACCTTCGCCCCGGGCCTCAACGGCGCAACCATCACACTGACCACGGGCGAACTTGCCATCACCGGATTGCAACTCTCCATCGACGCCTCAGCGCTTTCCGGCGGCATCAAAATCAGCGGAAACAATAATTCGAGAATTTTTAATATTCAAAGTAACGCCAATGTTTCCCTAGCCAACCTCGACATTTTCAATGGCCTGAGTCCGGCCGGCGGCGGGGTCTTTGCGCTGAGCAGCCAGTTGAACTGCTTGAACGTGACGATTCGAAACTGCAAAAGTCCTTCTGCTGACGGTGGTGGACTCTGGGTTAACAGCACGACGGGAACCGTCAACCGTTGCTCGTTTCTCGGCAACGATTCTGATGGCTATGGCGGGGCCATCTTCATCATTGGGGGAGCCACGTTAGCCATTGAAAACTCAGTAATTTCTGGAAACCGCGCTCCTTTTGGTGGGGGGATCGCCTGCGCTGGCGCTAGCCCTACGATCACCAACTCCACCTTTCAGGGAAATTCAGGTGCTGGCATTCAGCTTGAGTTCTCAGCCGCCCCAGTTCTCAGAAACACCATCGTCCGGGGAAACCGAAGCGGAGATGGATCAATTTCCTCCCAACAAATTCGAAATGGTGTTAGCTCAACTGCGTCAGCAGATGTGGACTACTGCCTCGTTGAGGGAGCCAGCGCCACTTCAAACAATTTGGATGGCACTCTAAACCCTAAGTTCATCAATCCGGCGACCCCTACTGACTCCACGACCCCGCCGACTACCAACTCCGACCTACGCGTCCTCACCGACTCGCCCGTTCTGAATGTCGGAAACAACGGTTCGAATTCCACCCTTTTGGATCGCGCAGGCAGAACACGAATTCAAAACGCCACCATCGATCTGGGCGCGTTCGAGGGCGGCTACGTCACTTTTGCATTTCTCCACCCGTCCCTCACTCCGACCGGCGATGCCAACGGCAACGGGCTCTCCAATTTCCTCGAATACGCCACAGGAATCGATCCCACCGCACCCGATAACTCGTCGGTGCAGCCACAGATCTCAACCCGTGGAGGCTTCCGCTTCCTGACCAGCTCCCAACGATCCAACGCCGCTGACACCACCGCAGTTTGGCAGACATCCACCACCTTGGCCTCCAGCTCGTGGCAAGAAATGCTTTTAGGAATCAACTACACCGTTGACTCCACTTCCAACCCGACTCCAAGTCGCCAGCAAGTGGTGATGAAATTACTCGACGCCGAAAGCCGCCGCTTCTACCGCCAAGGCTTCCCGAAAGGCAATTGATTCGGAATGAACAGAGCTTCGCGCACGAGTGCGGCACGCTCTGTTTCCGCCTGCGGTAAGAATAAGGAGCCACGATACTTCTGTCGTGGGGGCCAATGAGTGGCGAAAGCGGAGGTGCCTGAGGCTCTTCACTTTCGCCACTCATTGGCTTGGCGGACAAGAGTGTCCGCCCTCCTTAATGAAGGATGCTTTTGCCTGCCCGCCACTCATGCCATGCCACTCATGCCACTTGGGCCTCCGCAGTCATCACTCGCCGTGACCACGGCTTCCCACATTCCGGCGCGTTCGAGTTGAATGAGACGAAGATGAGAGGCCGGACAACCAGGATTTCTCGTTTCCATTCGCCGGACCTCTTGGGAAATAAGTCCCTGCCTGCGAATGCCTCCCTGCGCCCGATTCAGACGCCATACGACAACCGATGGGTGTATAAACGAGAGAATTAGATCCACAATTGGAGTGCTGCGGACATGGACGAACCTCAAAATCCAATTTCTTCGTCAACTGAACGAAGAGTCACGCTCATATTTAAAGAGTTGTGGGGATCAAAGCGCTTACCAAAAGGACAAATGAGACAAAATTTATTAGATAACCTTAGAAAAATGACGCTTATCTGCCTTCATCCACGAGGCATTTCTTTACAAAAAAGCGGACAGGGATATTTCCCTGTCCGCCTTCATATCTAGTTCGATTGCGTCAAGTTACTTCCGGCGCACCAAACGACTTACGCCGCCCAATCCAAGGAAGCTAGCTCCTAAGAGTGCGAGTGTTGCGCCACCATCTGGAACCGAATTCGAGGAAGCTGAGAAGCGAACATTTGATCCGGCTCCATTCTGGCTCGAATACGACCAAGTGCCTGGAGTAGGATCAAATCCATTACCGGTGATCATTCCTGTTCCACCCACTAGGACATTAAACCCTGATTGGAAAATGACGGAAGAAGAGGAAAGGTTGAAGGTAAAGCCCCCCACCGACCAAAAGTTGGCGATAGGACCCGAGTTGAAAAGCCACGGCGCGGCGATCGTTACTGGAGTGTTCGGAGCGACGAATGCGGAGAAACTGCCAGTGATCGGGATTCCTGAGGTAACACCTGTGAAGGTAGTAACACCGGTGTTAGTTCCGTTGATGGTGGCTTGCCCGTCGAAGGAGATGACTCCGTTGATCTTCGCAGCTTGGGCTGTCGAAGCGAGAGCGAGGACTGCGAAGGTCGCCGCGATTTTTGATGTAAGTTTCATATAATTTATTTTTGTTCGTTGTTTTTTTAATGAGGGGGGATTCCGAACAGCCGGAAAATTGTCCATCCGCATCCGAAAGAGAGCATCCACCGTGCCAACTCAAATTACACTTATTTCAAGTCATTCAAAACAAACGAATTACAACATAAAATTCGATCTAGCCTCCTGAAGTCTTTATTACACTTACCATCGCGATCCCTCTGATTGACAACAATCCCGACACTTTCTCCTTAAATCACCGAAAATTCCATCGCAACTCTCTGTGAATCAGCATTTTGCAGCCACTCAACCCCGACCATAAAGAATCCCGACACTTGTCTTTAATAAATGGGGTCAGTAAATGGGGTCAGAGTACACGGATTAACATAATAGATTGCCTCCAGACCACTGGTTCATCCTCCTCCCCGAAGATCGTCGCTCCGCCCCGCCATTTATCCCGCTGCGTGCTATAAATCGGGTCAGGAGACGCATTTCAACAAATTCGGGCGATGTTTTCATCCATCGGCTGTTGTCTGCAGGCGTTCATCCTGAAACAAGGCTCGTGGTAGCGCGGCCTCGCCGCAGACTGCATGGCAATGTAGGGGAAAGCTGGATGCCAAGGGAAGCCGGATGGGCTCGGCTTGGGCTGAATTTTCGCGATCCATTGACATACGCTCCCGGCGGTAGCGCGCCACCTTTGTGAGAACTGCGGTCGCTCTACGAACACCTACAAGCGAGGATCTTGGAAATGATAAAGACGTTGGACGAGGTGCGGGCCAGCGCCGAGATGGAAATCTTCCGCGAGGTCGAGCAGGACGATAAAGTCATCGACCGGATCGTTTCCGTGCAGCGGGAGATCGCTGGATTGGAGGACGAGGCCGAACGGGTGGCAGAGGAAGCGATAGAGCTGGCGGGTGAGGTGTCATTTTGAGAGGGGACTTCAGGCCGCAGGCTGGACTTCTAGATCGATGCGTTTGCCGCGTTCTAGCCTGACACGTTGCATTTCATCGTGGAGCTGGAGTCGCATTCAGAACCCCTCTTCCATGCATGGGCAGAGAAAGAACTCCGCACCGCATGGAGCGGAGTTGCCATCCGCCGCTGGTGGCAGCAGAGCGTGTAGCATTCTGGGCGGGCGCTCTGCGGACCGGGTCGAATCGTTTCAGGTATTGGACTCAATCCCGCGCTCCAGCTCAAGTGCTGCCTCGGTGCGGACGTATGTGATCCATCAGGCGAGCGGATCGAAGGGTTTCGCAGGCGCAGTGGGCTGCGGCATCGCTACCGGAGCGGTCTTCCCGCCAAGTTCTTCCATGAGCTTCATCCCGAGCAGGCCGGAGAGCGCACCATTTCCGCCGTTGTCTCCACCGCCGGTGATGAGGATGTCTGGCATGACCTTGACCTTCTCGCGACCGATGATTTCGGCAATCTTGCTGCGGGTGAAATTGTCACCACCCATGGCATCGACTTGGAGCTGATAGGACTCGGCGTTTGCTTTACCGATGGCGAGGATTTTACCTGCTTCGGCATCGCCAGTGCGAGTGATGCGCTGGGCCTCGGCATCCGCAAGCACCTTGGTCCGCTCGGCTTCGGCAGCGGCGTTGAGCTTGACGCTGGTGGCGTCACCACCGGCTTTTTTTACGGCGGCATCGGCGACGCGCTCGGCGATTTGTACGCCTTGGTCGGCTTGCACGATTTGCTTCTGGATGTCTGCGATGGCGGTTTGTTTTTCCAAGTTCTGGCGAGTTTCCTGCGCCATTCGCTGGGTGTCGTAGGTGACTTTCTGCTCCTCGGCGATTTTTCGGTCGGTGAGAGTTTTCATGAGCGAGTCGGGTGGTGCGATGTCACCGATGAGCGTATCCACGCCATTGACGTTGTATTGATCTAGCACCGCGTTGATGTGCGAACGAGCAGATGCTTGGCGCTCTTTTCG
>JANPAU010000408.1:0-7819 GCA_031430055.1 Akkermansiaceae bacterium
TATTCCGTTGCGGGGGTTCTACCACCCCCCCCTTCCCCGTCACGAAGAAAAACATTCTAGTTTTTTTACGTCCTGCGGAACGCCCTGAATTCGTCAAAATACCGGCACTTTCGCCACTCGATTTTTTAAATTTTAAAAAAATGACACACGAACTCTGAAAATGTTCAAAAAAAGATTGCCAATTTCATCTGATTATTCTACTCGTCGAGAAAGTTAGCGAAGCTGATATTTAAGACATCTTGACAATCAGGCCGACTTGCTTAGAACCACGATAAATCGAAAAGTCAAACGATGATCACTCCAGCCCCATCCATCCATCTCGACTGCGGTCTTGAAATTGGCTACGGCAGTCCCCTCGCCCGTTTCGGGCAAGCGGTTGAACTCACTGGCGGCACCCATTTCCTCCTCGCTCGCAACGGCCGAGGCAAGACCACCCTGCTCCGCACGCTTGCCGGCACGCAGAAGCCCGTTTCGGGAAAATTCCGGACTCAAGGATTTCTCCAGTATCTTCCTGAGGATCTCCGCTTCGACCCCGAAATCACTCCGGCGATGGTTTTCCGGATGCTACTTCCCAAGGCGCGGCTTCAAGAAGCACTCAACCTCGCAAGCCGGATCGAGCTGGATGTGAAGAAGCCCTACGGTCGCCTTTCCACCGGCAATCGCCGTAAAACCAGCCTGATCATGGCGGAATTCTCGGTGAAGCCAGACACCGGCAATATCCTACTGCTCGATGAACCCTTCAGCGGGCTCGACGCATTTGCCCGCCAAGTCTTCGAGGAAATTTGGAAAGACTCCGCCACCAACGTCTTACGCTTGGTGAGCTGCCATCCCGATTACGATTCGATGGAAATGCCGAGCGCATTGATGCTCGAAGGCAATACCGCCCGCCATTTCAATGGAGCCGACCAGACTTGGAGCGGCCTCAAATCACTCATGAACTAAGCACGACCATGAGACTCTTCCGACTCACATTTGCTACCATTCTCCAGCGCAAGGCTTGGGCAATCTGTGCTTTTGCCGTAAGCGTTCTGCCCTTCGCGCTGCCCTTGATTTCCAGCGCCACCGAGAAGCCAATGCATGTGCAACCGGCCCGGATTGTTGCCGCATGGGGCACACTTTGGGTGTGTTCCTGGTTCTGGGGCCTCTTCACTGCGGCGCGGGAGGGCGAGACGAACGCCAAAACCGGCGTGGGCGAGTATTTCCAGACCACCGGACTCTCACCGACCCGCCAACTTTTTGAAATCTGGCTCGCGGTCTTCTGCTTCATCGCACCGTTAGTGCTCATTACCGCAGCCATCTGCCAATTCGCCGCAGCTCCTACGGACCCCATCGAGAGGGCAATGTGGTGGACTCTGAATCTGCAATACTCGGTGCTTTTTCTCTTGGTGATGGCTCCTCTACTTGCCTTGGCGACTGCGCTGGCCTCGCGCTTCGGGGGCATCACCGGCTTCACCGTCACCTTGCTCATCACTCTCTACGGACTCTACGGAGTCGGCTATCTTGAGAACATGCTCAAACTCGAAGCAAATCCGATTTTGCGCAGTCTCTGGACCTTCTCACCGCACTATAGCTTTGCTGATCTAACACAGCGCCTACTCTTTAAAACGGGAGCCCTCCCCAGCGCCGCATTCTGGAACATGACCCTCTATTTCTCCGGTATCCTCGCCGTCTATGTGGGCATCTCCCGACTCTGCTTCCGCACCAAACTTTCCGCCTGATATTTCAACTTTCAACTTTTCTTCCCATGTCACGCATCTCTACCCACGCGACTTCGGCCTGCCTCATCGGCATGGGCGTCCTGTGCTGGGCATTTGCCGGGCGCCCCTTAGTCAAGGATACAGATTTAAGCATTCCTCTAAATCCGCTAGGGATTAACGGCAGTCCCTATGGTGAGGTTTTTGCAATGGCCATGCAGGGCCCCATCGACACCTATTTCCACGGTTCCATAAGTGGTGGTGCCCACCAACACGAAGGAGGCCAAACCTGCGGCAACTGTCAGAAGACCGCCGCCCCCGCCAAGCAGGAATTGGCGGCACAAAACGATCTCGCCCTAACAACCCGCTTCAGCAACTTTCTCGCCTCCCTCGATAAGGCTGTGGCAACCAGCACCAATCCCAAAGCGGCGAGCCAAGCGCACAAGCTCTATCTTCGTCGGCAAGTCGAAGACAAACTCCGCTTCGCCTACCAGCTCGATCCATCCCACTACGGGAATTACAACGCTCTCCACTTCTTCCTCACCGAACCGCAACTCGGCACCCGCCCTGAACTCACCCCCTCGGCCGCCAAACTTGCTGGAGACACCATCCAATATTGTCTCAAACAGAACACAGATCCCCGCCCGGCACTCACCGCTGCTGCCGCAGCAACGAACGTCCTTCAACTGATGTTTGCCGATCAGAAAAACGACAAACCCCAGTTCAACACGACGCAAATGCGTCAATACTTGGGCGTGCTCGATTACACCATCAGCCGCTACGTCACCCTCGCCAAGAAGTGGGAAGAGACAAAAAACTGGGACTTAGTCTCACCCCAACGCATCGCCGAATGCGACGAGCGCTTCACCTTCATCTGTAAAATCCGCGAAGCTGCGGAACAAACCATCCTCCGTCTCGAAGGCAAACTCCATCATCAAGCCTCGAACTAAGCCTTTCCGCTTTCAACTTTCCGAATTTCCAATTTACCCAACATGTCCGTATTCACCGCCATCGTCGAACCCCCGCCACTTCCGGGTTATTCCCCGGCAGCTGCACCGGCGCGTTTCATGGCAGGGATGCGCGGCACCGACTTACTCGGTATCATCTTCCGCGTCTGCCGTGAGTTACGGGTATCAGACATCCAGATGCGAGCCGAGCGTCCCGTTTACATCCATACCAACAAAGGGATGGAGAAACTCGACTTCCTAGGAATTCTCTCTGCTGCTCACATGGATGAGATTCTCAAAGAACTCATCAGCAACCGTGAAAGCGGCAGTCATGGCTTCGGCCAAGAACAGGCCATGGCCATGCGAGTGGATGAGAAAATCCGCATCGCCATCGCCAATTTCTCTGAAACCCGAGTCGCCGACTTCTCTTGCGACGGCATCCCCATGGGCAGCAACGGCGAGCGCTCCGGCCGCCTGCGAATCCAAGCCCACCTCAGCTCTTCCGGCCTCGGTGTCACCTGCCGGATTCTCAATGATTTCATCCCCGAGCTCGAGTCTCTCGGCATCGATCCCGATACCACCGACACCCTCCGCCACGGAGTCCTCAAGCGCGCCGGGCTCTGCCTTGTCACCGGCCCAACCGGTTCGGGAAAATCCACCACTCTTGCTTCGCTCATCGACTGGGCGCGCCGCAATCACCCGAAGCACATCGTCACCGTCGAAGATCCGATCGAGTATCAATACCCCGATGACATGGATGACCCGGATTATCCTGGCCACCGCATCCCATCTCCCAGCATCGTCACCCAACAGGAAGTCGGTCGCGACGTGCATTCTTACCGCCAAGGCCTCAAGGACGTGCTGCGGAAAGCGCCTCATATCATTCTGCTAGGAGAAATCCGAGATCGTGAGGCCATGGAAACTTGCATGGAAGCCGCACAGACCGGTCACTTGGTTCTCTCCACCCTTCATACCACTGGCGCAGTCAAAACCATCGGCCGGATTCTGGAACTCTATCCGAAGGACAACCACACAGCCGTCTTGAGCCGCCTCGCGGAAATCCTGATTTTCATCCACTCCCAAGGCCTCCTCAATGGTGTCCACAAGCGGGTGCTCACCTACGAATTTCTTCAGAACAATGATGACTCCGTCTCCAGCGCCATCGCCAACTATGACGGCGGAGCTCGCTCACTCGAAGACGTCATCCGCCGTGCCGGTAACATCGAGTGGGATAACAATCTCAAGCGCCTTCTCCGCCAAGATCTCATCACCCAAGAAACATTCGAAAACGTTAAGATGAATAAAAATGACGACGGCGAATAAACTACGCGATCACGTTATTACAATTCTATTAATATTCGATATTCTTTAACTGTCAGCAACGACACCACACCATTTTCCGAGCCCGCCTAACAATTCGAAAGATCTCAGAAACCTTTCGAAAATGCCAACCGAGCTCACTCCGACAAAACAACAACACACCCGAATACATAAATAGAAAATAACACACTATGAAACTGACTAACACCCAAAACATGAAAGCTAAGTCCGGAATGACACTCCTCGAATTGACGGTCGTCATCCTCGTCTTGCTTTCCCTCATCTCGATCCTCTTCATTGGTGCCCGCGCCTGGAAGAAAGGTTCGGACCGTTCCGCATCGATCCTCACCATCCGTAATACCCAACAAGCAGTTCGCTCGTTTGCGAACATGAACGGTAAAAACAATGGTGACACGATTGCCGCTGCTGACATCTTCGGTGCCGGCAAATTCGTTGCGACTGACCCAACCACGATCGCACATCCAGGCGGCGCTGGCTTGAACTATGTCACTCCTGCACCAACACTCGTTCCAGAAACTGGTGTTTTGTATCTGTCCGTGACAGGCCAATCTGCTGGCCCTGGTGGCGAACAAGCTACCTACTTCATGCCAGCCGCTGGTGCCACCGCTGACTGGTAATGAATTCTAATCTCCCTAACCCGGAGATTTCCAAATCCACGGCTCGCCTGCTCATGGTGGGCGAGCCGTTCTCTCTCTTTAAAATTTTCCCGGATCACCCCCCAGTCCACGATGTATACCATTACCATCCTGTCCTGTGGCTACCTTCAAGCATCCCGCGTCCCTGAATCCGCTTCAGCAATTCAGCCAAGCCTGTGCGATCCTGCGCAATACAACTCGCGCCAGCAATCCCGCTTGGTATCAAGAGGCACTTGATTTAAATTTCCAGCTGCACATCCGGGCGGATGGTGCCAGTATCTCCACTTTCTACCACGACTGCAAGAAGTCCCAATGGAGCATCGGTCCCACTCTCAATGATGAGATCTTGCAAGACCCGACCAAGCTGGAGTCGTTAGCATTAGAAGCTCTGCGCCTCGCACGCTCTAACGGCGCAACAGCTCTCGGTGTCATCCTGCACATCGCCGACGATTTCGCCACCACCGAGCTCAAGCCAGAGCTCGATAATCCCGCGTCGCTCCCAGACCTTCGGGACGCTGCGATTTTCGACCCGAGTTCGATTCTCGAAGATTCCTCGATCCAGTCCGATCTAGCCTCCTGGCGTGTCATTCCGTATCCAGCCGCTGGCAGCTCAGTGATTGCCTCGACCATCACGGTTTCCAAGCAATACAGTCCACTCATCACGATGTTTCGCCAAACTGGCGAAACTGAAAACTTCCCAATCGTCACCCATGCTTTGAGTGCCCCCTTGGTCGCCATCATGGGATTGAACCAGGTGGTCGAACCCACACCAGGGAAAACTTTTGTCGCGATTCTCCAGTATCCATGGTTCACGGCGCTGGCGTTTTTCAACGAGCATTCAGACCTCAGACTCATCCGCACGCTTCAGCACCGCGGCCTCCGCAGACCCACCAATTTTCGCAATGCACTTGCTACGACCAATGCATCGTTAGAGTTCATCGACCCAGACCTCTTTCTCTTCCGACTTGGGGCGAGCGTGGATACGACACTGGATGCAGATCTCAGAGTCACCTTCACCGCAAGCCGGGTGGAAATCGTGCAACCTCGCGCTGTCGAAGGCATCCCTAGCTGGTGTCCCGAGCCTATCATTTCGGCTGTCCCTGCGACCGTCGCCAAGTTCACCAGCCATACCTTTTCAATCCTTAACGAGGACAAATGGGCGCTGCAAAATTTCCTCTCAACCGCCAAGGAAGTCGTCGAAATCTTCCCGAGCCGCACGGAGATGCGATTGCTCAAACTCTTACGCCTGTCCCGCGTAGCCCTCTTCGCCGTCGCCGTCCTCTGCATCGCTTACTTTGCCTTTGGAGTAATCGATCTGATTCGTCGTCCGGAATGGTCCTTTGACATCTCTCAAGCCGCGCAAACCAAAGCACGCCTCGCCAGACTCAATGTCGAAAAACAGCGCACTGACCACTGGAACAATCTTCTCGAAGACCGCTCGAAAGCATGGACGAGCATGGAATCCCTTTCTCGCATGTTCCCTGAAAATGGAGGAATGCTGGTGAAGACCTACTCTCACGCAGCCAAACCCGAAAGCGCCGCAGGCAAGGCCATGATCGGCTTCATCAAGGAGTGGAAAATCACCGGATTCGCACGGGACGAGGCCCTCGACTATCTTAATACCATCAACACCCGAGAAGGTATTTCCGCACACTTCAGCGAAATCTCGAGGATCACCGGAAACGCCGCCTTCAGCCAGAATGTAGGTAACCGAAATCTAGTGGTCAACGTCCGCACCCAGGAAAACAGCGGTTTCAAACCTGTCCCTCCGGAAGAAGCAAGCGATGCCGACGAGTCCACCTATCCTTTCACTTTCGATCTCACCATCACCCAACGCTTCGAAGCCACCGATCCGATGGCCATCACCGTTTCCAAAGCCCCTTGAATATGCACCTCTATCGTCAATCTATCGTCGTGTTTGGACTCATCGTGCCGATTGCGGCCACGGCAGTGCTGCTCTTGGTTTGCTATATGCTCAAGTCCAAGATGATCGAGTCCGCAGAACTCAAAGAGAAGACTTACAAGACCAACGAAATCGCTCGCCACGCAGGACTGGAAATCGAGGCAAAGATCACTCGCCAGCGTCAACACCTCGAACGCTGGAACATTCAGCTTGCCCAGGAAACCGCCAGCGCGGTGACCACCAATCTGCGAGAAATTGCCGAGCACCTGCCGAGCAAGGAAATTCAACAAACCGCCTTCGAACGTCCTAGTTCGGGTGGTGGATTCGGAGCCACCTCCGCCCAAAAATCCTCGCCGATTCGTATCGCTTTCCGTGGCACGTTCCGCACCATGCAACGGGCTTTCCTTGAACTGGAAACGCGGATGCCACGCTTGCAACTTCAGGATCTAAAAATCGATCCCAGCACCTCCCAAACTTCACTGCTCAACTTCCAAGTCACCTACACCGCATGGGAAAACTAACCGTGGCGGCGGCTTCCAACCGCTAAACCAATCTCACCCAAGCACCATGAATCCACACCCTACCCGCCAAACTCCAACATTCAGCCGCGTCGCTGGAGATAGGGTGACCGCATGGAGTTCTATAACAGCCATCACGATGGCCGTCTTCACGTCCGTCGCATTCGCGCAGTCCGCTGACAATTTCACGACCCATTCCTTGGCTCCTGAAGCGCCAATTCCCCATGAGAAAAAAACGTCGAAGTCCGCTAGACTGGAAGCGGGACCGGTCAGCATCACCCCATCCCGCCAAGTCAGCACTGCAGAGCTTGAGCCTTACATTGCGTCGCTTTCCTCGGTATTCATGGCCAAAAGCCGCGCTTTCGATCCATTCGGTCAAGCTCAAGATCCCGACGCCAAGCCGATCATCAAGGCCCCTGTGGCCGGCGCGGTCAAACGGATTGCTCCTATTCTAGCAACTCCATTTCCCGAAATCATCCAGAAGATTGTCGTCACGACCATCATGCCAGGCGAAAAACGTTTTCTCGTTGGTACCAAGTCATTCAAACAAGGCGATCAAATCCCTCTTCTCTTCCGGGGTAAACCGATTCGCACCCAAGTCACTGAAGTAAACTCCCGCCAGATCACCTTCCGGAATCTTGACAATGGTGAGATCGCGACCCGCAAGCTCGACATGCTTCCTGTCGGCATGACTCCCGGCGGCCACGGCATCAGCGCCCCCGGTATGACTCAAGATCGAGCCAACGCTCCGATTGAACTTGAAACAGGTAACTCGTCACCC
>JANPAU010000409.1:0-7647 GCA_031430055.1 Akkermansiaceae bacterium
GCCGCTACATGGCGGTCAACGACACCTTGGCGACCCGCTGCGGTCTTGCGGACAAGGCAGATGCGATCGGGCGCACGGCCGAGGCGCTATTTCCATCACCCCTTGGAGACGCCTTTATCCAACAGGATCGGGAAATCCTCCGCAGTGGCTCCAGCATCCGGGATCACTTGGAACTCCACCTCTATCCCGGCGGCGGACGGGGGTGGTGCCTCACATTTAAGGAGCCTATCCTAGGAAAAAATGCTGAGATTATCGGTATCTTTGGGATTTCCAGAGACCTCCAGATACCGGGTGCTGTCGAGGGTGACTTCGCCGCATTGTCCGTAACACTGGACTACATTCAGGGTCATTTCGATGAACCCCTGCGCCTTCCGATTCTCGCAGAAATGGCCCGGCTCTCCGTCTATCAGTTCGACCAACGGATTCGCTCACTCTTCCATGTCACGGCGGGCCAATACCTCGTGAAGGTCCGCATCGATGCAGCGTGCAAGCATCTCACCAGCACCCGCGAGGCCATCGCGCAAATTGCTCTGGGCTGCGGCTACTCAGACCAGTCTGCGTTTTCCCGGCAGTTTAAACAAGCGGTGGGAATCAGCCCGATGGCCTATCGGCGAAAATTTGCAGGAAGCTGAGCTTAGAACCTGCCAGGTGCCATCGCGTCGATCGCGCGGAAGGGCGTATCACCGGCGAGCAAATCCGCGACGAGGCGTCCGCTCACGGGGCCGAGGCTCAGTCCCATCATTGCATGGCCGGTGGCGGCGATCAGGTTTGGCAGCCCTGCCACTTGTCCGAGATAGGGGATTCCATCCGGCGATACCGGCCGTAGGCCCGCCCACGGGGTGATCCCGGTGAAATTACTTTCCGAAAATTTCGGGAAATAGGCGTTCACCGATTTCACGATCCCACGCACCCGCGCGGGATGGATCGTTAAATCGAGGCCACCCACCTCCATCGTGCCGCCAAAACGCAGACTGCCTGCCATCGGCGTGATAGCCACCTTCGCCTCCGCGAAAATTGAGCAAAGCTCTGGCAACTCCGGTGGCGTCGGCAAAGTCAGCGAGTAACCTTTCCCGGCCTGCAAGGGAAGCTTCAGCCCCACGGACTTCAGAAGGCCCGCACTCCACGAGCCACCCGCAATCACGAATTTACCACCTTCAAAACGTCTGCCCTTGCCTGCCACCGCGACCACTCGCCCGCCACGGGCATCGATCGAATCCAGACTCACCCCGCTCTCGATCACCCCGCCCAAGTCCTCGATTCTCCGGCGCATCGACGCCATGAATCGCACCGGATCGAGATGGCAATCCTGTGGAAAATACACCGAGCCTGCCACCTTCATCGTGATCCCCGGATCCGCCTTCGCCGTGGCGGCGGCATCCAGAATCTCCGCCTTAAGACCGATCTGATGGGCCGCTTCTGCCACCTCAGCTTCCTCCTGAAGTCCTTTAGCCGTATTGCAAAGCATCAGCAGCCCGCGTTGCACCAGGCCGAAGTCTTCTTCCGCCATGAGTTCCCCGAACAGTCGTCGGCTTTCCAGATTTAAATCTCGCAGCAAGCCGCGTGAAGCTTCCACATGCCGCGCCGTCGAGTTCCGATAGAACAGCCACCCCCAGCGTGCGAGATCGAGATCCACACGTGGGCGGACGAAGAAGGGACTCTCGGGATTGAGCATCCAGCGGAGCCCCTTGGCCAGCATCCCCGGCGCAGCGAGCGGGATGAAATGGCTCGGTACAATCATACCCGCATTGCCCATCGAGCAATTATCACCTCCCGCCGCTTCCCGCTCGATCACGGTGACTTGGAATCCACGTTTCAAAGCATAATAAGCTGAACAAAGGCCAATCACACCTCCTCCCACGATCACAACTTGCTCAGATTTCACTCGTCCAGCTTACGGACTCAGTCTTGTCAAAATCTTCAGAGATTCCCCTTGAAACGGCAAAATCCACCGAACTCGCAGGTGACCGAAATTCTTGAGTCTGGATGTCCTCACCGCCGGTTCATTCGCAGTCCTCCCCTGCTAGATCGGCTCAACGTGCTTCGCATGCCACTCGTGATAGACTTTCGGTGAAATTTCCGAGGGCTTGATTTCCGAGCGACCGCCCCAGAAGACATTCGTGTAAGAGACGGGAATCCCAACCGCAGCAAGGTGCTTGTCGATGGCGGCCTTGTGCTCCAACACCCGCGGTTTCTCGGTGCCGTGCATGACGCCCATGATGTTGACATTGCCAAACTGGGGGCCGCCTTCGCGCCAATAAGCGTGGGTCATGCAGAAGTGACGTCCGACTTCACCGCCGGCCTCCATTTCGCGACCTTCTGGGACCGCCCAGTGGAAGAGTCCGTTAAAACGGGTGACGCGCTCGCCGGTGGCGGATGGCTTTACATGCTCAAGGAAGGTGGAGAAACGGCCGATAACTTTTTTCGCATTCAGCGTCTCGGCGACTTCGCAAAAGCGGTCAAGCGAGACTCCAGCGATCTCCGCACGCTTGATCCACGGGTTTTCACTAATTTCTTCGAGGGTAAGTTCTTCTTTAAGCGCTAGCAGGACGTCCCATTCTTCGGCATCCAGGTCCACGGCGGTGGTGGTCATCATGACGGCGGGTTCGTCGGACTTGTCGCCGGGCTCGAGGATTTTCCGGCGGGTGTGACCCACACCGAGTGCGAAGACGCCGTTGGCAGGCATCAGCAAGTATTCCGTGGCTCCGGTTAGACGAAGCAGGGCGGTGGCATGGAAATCCAGTGATTCACCGACAGGCACCTTCAGCGTCGTCCACAAGCGGTAGCCAGAGCCAGAAACCTCGCTGTCCGTCGAGCGAATCACCACGTGACCTGAAAAAGGATCCTCCTTCGACATGAAGTCAAACGCCGCGTTGAGCTTCTCCTCAGGCACCTTCCACGCCACCAAAGCTCCATGGGCGAGCTTGGTAGAGAGCAGTGTCTGCCGCACTCTGCGCACTACGCCAGCTTCGACCATGGCGTGGATCCGTTCGATGACGACTTCCAGCGGTTGGCCAGATTTCTCAGCGATGAGTTGAAACGGGTGTCGCTGGAATCCGGCGATGAGATCCTCGGAGATCGCCAAAATCGACGCGTTAACAGGATCGGAATGTTCGACAGGAATGGCGGAGTTCATGAGTGGGAAAATGATGGGGAAATCGGCGGAATGCGCGGCTGGAATTGACCGAGACTCCGCAAATCATGCGGAAATTCCGGTGGCCAGTTGCTTTAGGTAAACGAGGGCTGGCTCGCGATCAAGGATTCGTCCTTCGAGTTGCTCGGTTTGGATAAGTTCGAGAATTTCCTTGAAGCGTGGGCCAGGTTTCAAACCGAGCTGAATCAAGTCCCGTCCGGTGACCAACGGCGGCGGAATCAAGGGCTCAGCCGCAAATTCCTCGGCCTTCGCTTGGAGAAATTCATAATTGTCGGTAAAGCCATTCGACGAACCGCAGTCCACGCGATGCAGCTCCATTTCCTCGGAAAACTTCGGCTCGGCCATGAAGCGCTTCAGCTTGGCGGTGCGCATCTGCTTCACGTTCATGAACTGCATGTGACGGGCCACCATCCCCGCGACAGCCGCGATCACGTCGTTCGGGTAGCGCAACCGGCGGAGAATCGCATCCGCCATTTCAGCACCCTTTGCATCGTGGCCATTAAAGCGGATCCGGTCTTCAAACGTCTGACAAGGCGGCTTGCCAATGTCGTGCAACAGCACGCCGAGGCAAAGCTCTAACGTTGCTTTGGGCGTTAGCATTTCCAGCATGATGCAAGTGTGGGTGTAAACATCGCCCTCCGGATGCCATTCAGGCGGTTGTTCGCAGCCGAGGGTCTCAAGGAACTCCGGCACGATGTGGGCCATCAGCCCGGTTTCGACTAATAATTCCACGCCAGTCCGGCGACGTGGCGATGTCATGATTTTCGAAAACTCATCGCGGATTCGCTCGGGTGAAATCCGATTCAGCTGGGGAGCACACTCACAAATCGCGGCCAACGTCCCTGGCTCGATTTCAAATCCAAGCGTCGTCGCAAATCTCACTGCCCGCAAGAGCCGCAGACCGTCCTCCGCAAACCGTGCCAGCGGATCACCAATCGCCCGTAGCACCCCGGCGCGCAAGTCTGCCACACCACCCACGTGGTCGATCACCTCGCCGCTCTCAGGTCGTTCAAACAAACCGTTCACCGTGAAATCCCGCCGCTGCGCATCCTCCTCCGGGGTTGAAAAACTCACCGTCTCAGGCCGCCGACCATCCTTGTAGCTGCCATCTGTCCGGAATGTCGCAATCTCGATGTGGTGGCTACCGATCTTCGCGATGACTATCCCAAAATGCGCTCCCACCTCGTTCGATCCGGGGAAAAGTCCCGTCACCTGCTCCGGTCTCGCCGAGGTGGCGATGTCGTAATCCATGGGCTCACGCCCTAGCAGACGGTCGCGCACACACCCCCCGGCGAACAATGCCTCATGCCCCGCCGCCTTCAGTCGGCGGGCAATTTTGAAGGCAGCATCACGAGAGGTCATGAGCAGATCGTGGGGGCCACCGTTCGTGGATTCAAGGTGGAACACAGGGATCACCTCATTCCGCTATCAGAAATTCGATGAAGGTATTTTCTAGGAAGGTCATCCGCATCATACTTTTTATCTGGGATTTTAAATTGATGAGCGGCGGAATACTTACTCGATACAAGTAAATTGTTGAAATGCGTAACCTGACTCGAAAAATTCTAGCAAAAAAGATTGCCAATGAAAATTCGTTGTGATTCTTCTTAGTAGAAGTAATTAGAAAAGTAACCTATTTTATTTTCAATCATCACCTGCTTTCTAACCATGAAAACGACTCACCGCAATTTCGTCTTTTTAACGCTGATTCTCAATCTTCCCGCAGCCCACGCGACTGTCACTTTGACAGCAACCGATATTTTCTCCGCTTCATCGGGCAGTAATCTTGGTGATTTCGCGATCACTGGTGATCTGAGTATCTATAAAGGACTGGATGTCGGCACCACCGTCATTGGCGCCACCACCTATTCGTCGATTAATATCGACTGGTATAACACCGCGCCATTTTCCAAGACGGCAAGCTTCGACATCACCGATGCAAATGCGACTTTCCAATGGCGGGACAATCTCGCTGGTGGGGCAGCGGTGCGAAACAAGATGACGCTCAACCCAGACAACGTCCTTAGCCTCTATAATGCCGCTGGAGCTGCTGCGAATATCACCCTCAGCGGTAACACCGGCCTGATCAACCTCACCGGCAGTGGCAGCGGTATTTCTGCCAACGGCACGCCTATTTTCTCCCTTGATAGCGCAGGAAAGGTGAATTTTTCAAACTCTGGAACCTCCCAAAATACCAATACAACACCCTCGACCTCTCCGACCACCGGTGCCCTCACCCTCGCTGGTGGTCTCGGCGTCGCAGGCTCCATCAACACAGCGAGGGATTCCTATTTTAACGGAGTCCGTGTCGGCACAGGTGCGGGGACGAATGGTGGATACAGCACAGCGGTCGGTAATATGGTACTAGGCTATAATCAAAGCGGCCAGTTCAACACGGCGGTTGGTCTTGCAACACTCTGTTTTAACGTCAGTGGTGGATGGAACACGGCGGTCGGAGTAAGCGCGCTTGGTAATAATTTAAATGGCTTCCGCAATAGTGCATTGGGAATGAATGCTGGTGCTTCGCGAGGGAGTACTGCGCTAACTGACGCACAGGAGAGCATCTTTATTGGCTATGGTTCTAGCGGCTCGAATCTCGTCAACAACAATAAGAACTCCATCGTCATCGGTGCCAACGCCATCGGCGAAGGCTCAAACACAACTGTCATCGGCAACATTGCCACCACCAAGACTCGCCTCTTCGGCGAAACTGTCTCTGGTAGCCTAACTGCCTCTGGTAGCCTTAGTGTCAGCGGCGGCTCGCACCTCGGCGCTACAGCAGAAAATCTCAACTACCTCCCAGCTGGTGTCACAGGTTCCTATTACGGCCCCGTAAAAACCGGTGCAAACTTCTACCAACACGACTTTCTCTTCACCAAAACTGGCGATGAAACCACGGGTGACTTCACCGCTTCACTGGGGTCGTTTCAAACTATTGGTAAAGATCTCACGGTTGAGATCAGCACTTTTGGGAGCAACTTAGACTGTGGTTCAGCTCATTATGTCATAAGCGGTAAATCCGCCGTGCTTATATTCTCACCAAACGAGATCTTGAAGATTTTTGCCGCTTGCGTATTGCTGTAGGAATCGACAACAGCCAATTGCGGTCAGGGGATTTGCAAATTGGCGTGAAATTCGCCGGAGCAAATTCGGGGGCACCTTACATTCGCTGCTGGGAAAACCAATCGCTTGAAGGTGATTCTTTATATCTTACGGATATTGCAGCCGCTGACAGACAGAAGTCACTGGGATCTTTCCCGCAAAACAATCAGACCGGAATTAGCATGATTCCTAAGGAATACTGGGCCAAGCGGACTGACTCCACTGCGGACATCATTTTTGAAGGAGTCGAAAAGGGTCTTGGAAAACTAGTTGTTACTATTCACGGCAAGAACGGCGTTCTGCTCGGAGAGGGCGGAGAAGCATGGATTCAACTCCTTGATGTCCGTGAAATGTACCAACGGGCGCGTATCGTCAACGAGCCTGAGGCGATTCCGCATCCATGGGATAATCCAAACCCGCCAGCCCAAGCATGGACTTGGGATCCTTGGAATTGGCCTTACTCGGAAGATCCAGACGCAAAACCGATTACCGCCGTTTTCGTGCACGGCTGGCGCTTGAAATATATGGATTTCATGAATTGGTCAGATAGCAGTTACAAGAGGCTTTGGCATCAGGGGTTCAAAGGGAAGTTCTACTCTTTTCGCTGGGCTACTTTCAGCGGAGACAACAACGGTCTACCCTATGGCTTGGATGAAGAACTTGAAGACAATTCCGGCGGAAATTCGATCATCATTCCACCGGGAGGATTGACCTATAACGCCAGCGAATACCGAGCATGGCTCTGCGGGCCAGCGCTTGCCTCTTTCGTCAATCAGTTGCCGAATCCTGACCAAAGAAAATTGTTTGCCCACAGTATGGGAAATGTGATCTCAGGGGCGGCCCTGAGATCGGGAATGGAGATCGAAAGCTATGCCATGTGCAATTCGGCAGTGGCGGCGATGGCTTATGACCCTACACGAATCTATCCAGATTACGCCGGATACAAGACTCCTGATACAGACCACGATCCAGCGATCCGAAATGGCTATGGTTTGGCTAATAAATTCAATCTGGCGAACATGCCTGAAATTTTCAATTTTTCCCTTCCTGCCGATGAGGCACTGAAAGGATGGCTTACCAACAACAAACTCTTCAAAGCCGATCATAATAAATCGTATCGGTATCAAGAAAACCCCGTGCCAATATCGAGCTACAAGCTTTCCTACACTAGTCCCAACACCGTTTATAGAAATATCACCGGATTGTCAGAAGCCATGGGATATGTCACGCAGTCGAGATCGCTGCCAGCGGGTGCTGATCTTTTAACCTCCGGATCAGTCAACAACGCTGCTGTGGACATGACATCATGGGGTTTTGGAAAGACGCACAGCGCTGTATGGAGATGGAGCAATCAGAAGTCTCATATATTCTGGGAACAATTGGTCGAGAGGCTC
>JANPAU010000410.1:0-3467 GCA_031430055.1 Akkermansiaceae bacterium
TCCTCATCAAAGAAGGTGCCGACCGCATGGAAATCAGCTGGCTGCTGCTGTTTTTCCCGGCGCTCTTCTTTGCCAGCACCCTCTTCTCCCTCAACTTCCTCGGCGACGGACTGCGCGATGCCCTCGATCCGAAGGCCGCGAAGGATTGAGCGTGGCACGCCTTGATGGCTCGACTTCAGTCCGAAAGTCGAGAAGCTCGAGACTCCAGACATCCATTTAAAATGGTGCCTCCGAGGGTAAATCTCCAGCATTCACCACTGACCTATGTTTTTACATCGCAGGATTCAAAACTGCCGTCGACTTCTCATCCGGGTTGTCAATGGAGTCCCTGTGCGCCCGTGGCAGCATCAATACCAGGCGATTTTCATTCATATTCCAAAATGTGCGGGCACTAGTATTTTGGAGGTCTTTGGGCACACTGGCGTCCGTGATCACGGTCGCTGGATCGATTACCAACGGGCCGATCCCGTTAACTTCTCCGGCTATTTCAAATTTTCCTTCACGCGCTGTCCGGTGCAACGGCTGTATTCGACCTATCAATACTTTAAAAGAGGCGGGAACGGCGGTCGGCGGGACCGAGCATTGGCTGAACAAATCGGCGTCAACCGATGTGATTTCCACGATTTTGTCTTCACCCGACTTACCTCGACTCTCATCCAGCAAGAAGTAATGTTCTGGGAGCAGTCCAGTTTCATCTTCGATCCCAAGGATAACCTGAAAGTCGATTTTCTGGGGCGGATTGAGGCACTCGACGAAGATTTTGCAACAATCCTGCAGCACCTGCCGCTCCCTCCCGTGAAGAACGTCGCCCACCTCAATGGATCGCAATCCTGCGTCGTCCCGTTTAGTCCCGAGATCCGGGCGCAAGTCTGCCGACTCTATCCGCGCGATACCCGGTTGCTGGGCTATCCGTCGCTCTGAAGTCCGCGAAGGATTGAGCGTGGCACGCCTTGATTGCGGTAAATTTTCCCCTGCGATTAAATGATATTTCGCTGCGCCAGTCTCTCACGGATCCGCCGGAGGAGTTCTGTGGTGTGAGGCATGGCCACTCCCGCTTCGTTTGCCTGGCGCAGTGGCTCTTCCCAAATCGGCGCGACTTCCACTTCGCGACCCTCGACGAAATCAATCATGCTCGACGTCCGGTAGGACCCCATCGGGCGGGTGCGCTCGATGTTGAAATCGATTAGGTCGTCGCTGAGATCGAGTCCGAGTGCCCGGGCGGCCGTGATGACCTCATTCATCAGAGTTCGAAGCTCGGCCTCGGTCTCACGGGAGGCAAGCAAGACATCGGTGGTCACACCGCCTTCTGCGACGGATAAGCCGTTGAATGGGATGTTCCAGACGAGCTTTTCCCACTGGGATTTTTCCAAATTTTCCACGGCGACTCCATGAATCCCAGCGGCCTTGAAGCGTTTTTCTAACTCAGCGACACGCCCGCTCCCATCCGCCCGCCATGCGCCTAGGCTGACACGTCCGCCAGCGGAGTGGGACGCGTAGCCGGGGGAAATCCGATTGATACAGACGAAGCACAGCCCGCCCATCACGCGCTCGGGACCGACGATTTCTGCCAGAATTTCGCAGTTTCCCAAACCGTTCTGGAGTGTCAGCACTTGAGTTTTCGGATGGAGCAGTGGCGGTAAAACGCTTGCCAATTGCGAGTTCGCAGTCGCTTTCCAAGCCACAATCACCAAATCTACGGGCCCGATTTCCTCGGAAGTCTGATAGGCTGATACTGCCGGCAGTTGGAAATCACCATGCACGCTCTCGACCTTCAATCCATCACGCGAAATCGTCTCGAAATCTGAACGCAGCAGGAACTTTACATTTTCGCCTGCCGCAGCGAGTCGTCCGCCATAGTAGAGGCCGATGGCTCCTGAGCCGACGATGGCCACGCTTTGAAAAGTCCAAGCCACAGGAGTGAAAATCAATCGTCTTTGTATCCTTCAGCCCGCCGCTCATCGATGCAGCGGTTCAACCACAGCACCAGCTTTTCGGCCTCCTCGGATTCATTGCGCATCGAGCTGAGCGCCGCCCAGTCGAGGTGTGGGCGGGATCGCGGCGCGGCGATTCGATTGATGTCGAGTTTGGCCATGATCGCCTCGGTTTCGCGCGGGTGGGCGTTGAGGATATTTGCAGGCCGCGGAAGGTCTTCGAGGGCTTCTGCAGTCAGGCCGAAGGAGGTCACGCCGACGCCGAAGGTCGCGCTCAGACGGCGGAGGCTATCGGCCAAGGCCTCGTCTTCGATGGGCGCTGCGTAGATCAACTCGCCGCCTTGGGCCCACATGGAAACTGCCAGAGTCTGGAAAAAATCCTCGCGGTAAGTTTGCAGTGAAGGCTGGATTCTCAAGCGCGCGGCGTGCAAGCGGAAGGGAGCGATGCCCAGCCTTTGCTTGAAGGAAAGCATCGTCTCGTCCAGCGTCATTTCTTCGTCAGCGGTGCCGCCAGTTTCCCAATCGACGAGGACCAGCTCGGGGTATTTCCACAAATTACTAACGGGGGAGTCCTTGCCGAAAGCCTGGCGGAAAGCGAAAGGAAAGCGGCCGTTGATTTCAAAATATCGCGTCACCACTGCCCGGAACTTGCGGATTCGCAGCATCGCGCCGTCCACCATGTCCTGGTCCGCAGGAGTGAGATCGTCGAGTCGTCCTTGAGTCAGAGCGAGCAGTTCTTGGGCCCCGGAGAGGGCGGGCAAGGGCGCACTCCGCCGATAGTAACCTTGGCCTTTTTCTACCTTGGCGATCGGTGAGGCCGGGTCACACGACATGATGGAAAAGTGATACCGCAGCGATGCGTCCGAATAATTTCCGGTTAGCTGCAAGCGTGTCAACCGGATCAATTCAGTGCCTTTGATCGAATCAGCAGGATTTCCTGGAAGTAGGGTCGGAAGGATCTCGGTTAGTTGCTTGCGAAGACTCATAAAGGGGTTTGCAACGACTCTTGCGTCGCGCTTCATCCAATTCACCCCGCCCCAGATCATCAATCCCAAAAAGACGGATTTTAAAAATTAATCCATCGCCACTTCGCTTTTTTGAAGGAATCCGCAGCAAAGCTTGTCCAAGTCGGCGATTTCTCCATCCTACGCTTATGAATTTCAAATCAATCGCCCTCGCCATCACTCTGATAGCCAGCGCCCAAGCCCAACAACCGAACGCCCAGCAAATTCTCGAAGGCGCCCGCATCTCCGCGACACTCACCAAGCTGGACGAGGGCCTCAACGGAAATCTCCGCAAGGGCGGCAGTAATACACCCATCACCCTTTTCCTTAAGGGCAAGGACATCCAATTTCAATTCACCGAGAAGAACCAGCCACTGAGAATTTTCCACATGCGCATCGGCGATGAAAATTTCGATCTCTTTGAAATCATCGATGGGAAGACGATCAAGTTCCCCGCCGCCAAGATCGTCGAGCCCATCGCCGGCACGGATCTGACCTATGAAGATCTCGCGCTGCGCTTCTTCTACTGGCC
>JANPAU010000411.1:0-12578 GCA_031430055.1 Akkermansiaceae bacterium
ACCGGCGGACGTGTGCCGAAAACACGTCACTTCCAAGCCATGCAAATGGCCGGGAGGTGACGGCTATGTCCAGAGCCACGGCTTAAAGGCCGTTGCGGTCGTGTTTTAGCGGCTTCTAAACTCTCCGGCCACCCGTTCGGATTCATCCGGGCGAGGTGGAGGATAGTTTTTCAGCAGCACAATCCGAACATGACACCAATTCAGCTCCGACAGTGGTTATTTCAAAACAGCAAAGAGGATCAGTGGTGGCTTTGCCTTGATGGCGTTACGGAAGAACTTCCTGTCTCTCTCGCCGAAATTCAACGCCTCATCGGGAGCGGAGAGTATGCTCGAACGCAGGTATTGCACACCTCCCAAGCAGAAATCGCGAATCCGCCTTGGATTGATGTAACGCAACCTGCGGCATTTGCCGTGCCAGCAACGATGAAACCTCAGCTTGCTATGGTCGCCCCCATCGCCGCGCCCGCCCTTTCGGCGGCTCTCCCTTCTCCTCCCGACTCAGATGCATCAAAACCAGATGAAACGTTAGGAATCATCATCCTGCTGATTCCGTTGATCGGAGTTTTTCTCATTTGGTTTTCCCCCGTAACTCTTCTTCTTCCACTGAGTGCCTTAACAGTCGCCAGCACCGCAATCCTTGTCGGTGTAGAAGCTAACAAGCTGGGTATTGGGAAAGGCAAAAAATACGATAAAAAGGGGCGAGAGAAAAGAGAGTCTGGACCGATTGGATGGGCCGTATTGCTCTTGGCATTCTGGATTATCGGCTTTCCTTACTACTTGTATTGGCGCTCACGATACGGGGCAAAAAACATGCTTGTAGGCGGCATAGGTGTCGCGCTGCTCTTTTTTGGAATCCTCGTCTTGGTGTCCATGGCGGCTGAAAGTTCCCGAAGCCGCGCTGACCAAGTTGCTGAGAGATTGCAGCAAGAAGCATCGCATCTGGAAGCTCAATTTGTGGAACCGAAAAGCACAATATCCCAAGAACAGGCGATGAGGAAACGGCTTGTCGAAATAGCGAACGATTCTATGCAGAAATGCAAAATTGCATCTGATAGTGGAGACTTTGAGAGTCTCCAATTATTCTCAAATTGCCGCTGATGCATTTTTGCAGCTTGGGGATGTAGATAGTTACAGAACAATGAAAAAGGTTTCGGACGACGCGACCAAAATCGAGAATGCCCCTACAAAGTGACGGTGAACTTCAAGGAGCCAGATGGAACCCCGACAAATGACACCATCCCAACTTCGCCAATGGTCGTTTCAGAACAGCCAACCGGATCAATGGTGGCTAAACCTTGATGCCGTGACAGAAGAAGTTCCGGTCACAGTTGCCGAAATTGAGGAGCGGCTGAAAAGCGGAGATTACTCCACCGTTCAAGCACTGCATGTTTCCCAAGCGGGCATGGCAAACGCGCCATGGGTGGAAGTCGCAATGCCCTTGGCCATGAGAGCGCCCCCGGTCATGCAACCTCCGCTTGCTGCCAGTGCTCCCGCCTCGCCAACGCCCGCCTCCTCTCTCGTCTCCGCACAAACTACGGTCGGTGAAAGTGCAAAGACAATGTCCGAGAGGTCCGCCGGATCGTGGGCTAAAGGAATTGGTTTTCTAACTACCATCTTTCTTGGCTACGTTGCTTATCTGATTTTTCAACTACCGGGAATAATGCTAGTTTCCTATATCGTCTCCGCGACCGTTTTTTTCTTATTGAAAAATTTTGGGAGGTGAAAATTTCAAAGTAGGAGAATTTGCCTTAACTGCCTTTCCCTCCAGCATCCGACTTCTATTTTGTCTAACTAACAATTACTCGCTACTACCATGACAACCTCACAACTTCGACAATGGTCATTGAAGAACAGCCAGCCAGATCAGTGGTGGCTTTGCCTTGATGGCGTCACCGATGAAATTCCGGTTACTGTCGCAAAAATCGAAGAACGACTGAAGGCAGGAGAGTTTTCAAAGGGGCAAATTTTGCACGTCTCTCAAGCGGAGATGGCAAATCCGCCTTGGATTGATGTAACGATGACTGCGGCGTTGAACGTGCCAGCGTCGAATCATTATCCAGCAGTGCCATATGCGGAACTTCAGGCAACGGGTGTATCGAATGCTCTGACCAAGGCCAAGCCTTCCAGGAGGGTCCAAGACTTCCAACTACGTGAAATCGCTTCTATTGTTGGTATAGTCTTTGCCATTGCCTTCTTTTTGTTTCTCCTTTTGTTTCTCCTCAAAGCCGTGCCTTACCTCATGATTTTCTTGCTAACTTGGATCATGATGGGGGTGATACTTCAAAAGATGGCGCAGTCAGCAGTCTTGACTTTCGGTGGCGGCCTAATTGTTGCGGCCATCATCTTCCTTGTAACGGCTAAAACCTTTCCTAACCTCGGATCAGATTCAGAGAACTCTTCCGCACACAATCGCGTGGAGCGAAGCGAGGCTGTCAGTTCGAAAAAAATTGCGTTCGGAGAACACACAATTTCAGGAGACAATTTCACTGGATTCTCCCGCCTTGAAGACGACCAGAGAGCCGCCGAATTGGCAGGCGATACCGAAGCCTTTAGCAAGTTTTTCTTGGCAGGTGTGATGACCAAGAGGGCGACTCTCTTCAAGAGAGGCGAAACGGTCATTCTTGAGGACGCCGAAGGACTCCTGAGTAGCAAGGTGAAGCTCAGACGAAAAGGTGAAGCCGTGAGCTACTGGACAAACAGAGAGTCAATTGATTAGCCGATAAAATCGGGATAGTTCTCCGCCAACTGTGTTCAAAAAATGGTTCCGCCGTTTCGTCTGCGGGAACCCTTGATTACTCGTTCCAAAAACAGCCGCCACATGTATTCACAAAAACACTTGTCCAATTGGACACACTTAGACACACTCGGGGCATGTCAGCCAGCACCCCGAAGAAAGAAAGCCCTGCGAAAATCCCCGTTGCGATTCTCGTTCGCGTTTCCACTACCAAGCAGGAAACCGACAGGCAGGTCACGGAGTTGTCTGCCCATGCCGCAGCCAAGGGGTATGAGGTCGTCGAAATCTGCCGGGAGCAAGTTTCCGGGATGGCGGACGAATCCGACCGACCCGGTTTGCAACGGGCGGAAGAACTGGCGCGGGCGGGCACGGTGAAAAAGATCCTCGTTCACGAAGTCTCCCGCTTGGCCCGCCGCAATAGCATTGCCCATGCCTTCATTGAAATGCTGGAAGAGCTTGGCGTCTCGCTTTACTGGCACCAGCAGGGCATTGAAACCCTGCTTCCAAACGGTAAACGCAACCCCGCCGCTGGCATCATGTTTGCGCTACTCGCTGAAATGGCGCGGGCGGAGCGGGAGACGCTTTCAGAACGTATCAAGTCGGGACTCGATGAAGCTCGCCGCAAGGGGCGCAAGTTGGGACGCCGTCCCGGTCCCGTTTACTCCGACAAGGAGTTTCTCTCGAAACACGCCGACATCGCCCGCAAGATCAAGGAAGGGCATTCCGTGCGAAACACCGCCAAGATCACGGGCAAGGGAATCTCCACTGTGCAACGAGTGAAAGCGGCAATGGCATCGTGAAACCGCGACAGTCTTGCAACCGATGAGATTCAAACTCAAATCCGCTAGACGCCACCCGCTCCAAGGACTTGAAGTCACGGGCGACGACGGCGTCGCCTATCTAACCCACACCAAGCGATCCGTGCTTGAAGCTGGCGCGGTGATGTTTTTGCAGAACTACCCGGCCCCCTGCCCCCACAAAGTGAAGTTCAAATTGGACGGCAGGGAATACGAGATGGACGGCACCAAAGATCCCGAGACTCTGGCTGTCGCCAGACGATACGAATTCGACGAGTTAGAGCCGACGAAGGACTGGAGCGATGTCCCTTTGAGGTAAGGATATTCGACTGGATTTGAGGATCTGTGTTGTCATGATTCCTCCCCGGCACCGGCTACACAGGTTTTGGCAATTTTTGAAGAAGATCCGCGATAACTGTCTAATTATCAGAAGAATCGCATCATGAAAAACATGGCGATTGTCTTTGCAAGTCTTTGATTTACAGTGGTTAGCATTTTCGTTAGCCTTGACAAATTTGGGCATAACAGCTACAAATTTTTCATGGATATAACAGAATCAATCGCAAGGAAGAGGCAGGCCGCTCGGCAGAGGGAATTCTTAACCTGCTTCGCACTTTCTGGCAATGTGAAGAAGAGCGCAAAGGAGGCCCGAGTCTCCAGAGCCTTGGTTTATTGGTGGCGTGAAAACTCTCCCTCGTTTGCTGAAAAGCTGTCTCTGGCGACAGATCAAGCCTTCGGAGAAAATGAGTCGAAACCATCGCAATGCATTCCAGCGACCGCGCAGCGTGGCCCCGTCAGGAAACGAGAAAGAATTATTTGAGATTTCGAGGAAGGCTCTCGAACAAAATGCGGGCGAGTGCGTCCCCACATCTTGCACACCATACACGCGAAAAAAAAACCAACCCCGGCGCGACCTGCAAAATTGCAACCGGGATTTAATAAATAACAGATGAAAACTACTCCAAAAGCAACCGGGCTACAAGGCCCGAAACAGAAAACGCCCGGCAAGAAAGATGAACCTTCGGCACACGACCTAAGCCGGTACCTGAAATATACTCTGACGATCCAGTGGATCTTGCGTCATTGCTCACCCTTTTTCAGCTCCAATGAAACAATGATCCTCCTCTTCGTAGCAGATCGAACTTACGGATGGGGATGGAAGTGGGAAGTCATCCCTCACGCCCATTTTCTAAATGGCGTCAAGGCCAGGAAAGATCAAAAAGTCCACGCCGGGGCGCTCTCTATGACTAAGCCGACGCTAACCAAATCACTAAATTTTTTGATAGCCAGTGGAATTCTGAAAGTGCGAAACGCCCGAGTTTCCAAAGAGTATCAGATCAATACGGAATGGGAAAGTTCTGAGGCTTCATCCAGTTCCACAGAGGGGCCGTCATCATCGGAAAATGGGGAAAATTTTTTGCCCCTTACCGGGCAAATTTCTTTACCTCACGAGGACAAAAATCTTTCCCCGAAGAAGAGTAAAGGCAAGAACGGTAAAGAGAAGAAGGTTTTCCCTACGGGAAAACGCGTCCCGCCTACTTCTCTCCCGGAAGAGAACACTCCATCGCTGGATGAACCCATGTCCACTCTCCCCCAACGCCCCGTCTCGTCACTTAAGAAGGCTCTCAGCGGGTGGAACAGCTCAACAGTGGGATCAATCTGGGAAGATCTCCTCAAGCGTCACCACGACCCCTCTTCGCATCACACCACCAAGGGAAAATACCGACACGCTCTTTTGCAGTATGGCAAGAAGTGGATCGCTGCCAACGGATCGACCGAGAACTGGCTCATCTATCTCAAATGGTGCGTCGCCAACTGGTCACTGATTCGCAGCGAGAAACTCGCTTGGATGCGAGGCGCACCGATTCAACCGTCGATGTCATTCTTCGTGATGAAATCAGATTATTTCGAGGCCGCGCACGAAGAGAAGGCCGTTTTCGAGTCGATCTCCAAGATGTCGCTTCGTGATCGTGAAGTGGAGCATCGGGTTCAACGCGGAGTCCCTCGCGATGTCGCCGAGAACGAAGTGGACAGCCGCAACGGTCTAGCCAAAGAGCGTGAGCGTCTGGAGCGTGCGGCGTCTGCTATTAAGCTTGCGGACATCTCAGCTTACGGCAGGGAACGCGAGGCCGAAGCGACGGCGAGAAGGAAAAAACGGGCGGCCGACAATGCGAGACTCACCGCACCGGCAGAGAAAGGAACTTTCGACCAGTGGCAGTGAAGCCAAAGAAAAGCCAACGCCGGCACTTGACAGAACTAGTCATTTCGAGTGCATTTGCAGCAGACAGAACCAATACACAAAACGTCGTCGGTGTCGCAAATTTCCCTACTCCTACAAGAAACGGGAGAGAGGTGAATCAAATCCCACCCTCTCCGCCATCTGGTTTCATAAGGGGGAATTTGCCCCCACTCACCATGAAATTCTGCCCAGATACTTCTACCCAAATTGCGCGGGATGCCTCGCCGCCACGGAATACCTCTCACTGCGCCGCTTCTCGCGCGAGGAACTCGGCTTCCTCCTCGTGCGAGTGGATTTGGAGCGTGACTTGCACCGACTCTTTCTCAGCAGCTGCCTTTAAAAGGCTACGAATCGCCGATGCAGTGAAACCATTCCTACCAATTAGAATCGCAACATCCGCCTTCGCGAGAACCAACTTGAAACGCAGCCGCTTCGGCCCCAATTCCGCCACCTTGAGCTGCGCCTGACTCGGTTCGTCGATCAAATTGACGGCCACATACTGGAGGAAATTTTTCAAGCGATCAGTCACTGCCTGCATAGTGCGCATAAGATGATGTGGGAAACAGCACTCCGCAAGCCAAGGTTCGGATGAGGTGCATTCGCCGAAAATCCCCGATCTCGAATTTTGCACACTTGCCACGCGCCGGGGTGCTCGCCATTTTTTCGCACATGTCACGCAGTCACCGCATCACCATCCTCGCCGGAGACGGCATCGGCCCCGAAGTCATGGCCGAGTCACTTCGCCTTCTTGACGCTGTCGAAGCCAAGTTCAGCTTCACCGTCGCCCGCAGTGAGCACCTCGTCGGTGGTGCCGCCATCGACGCCACCGGGCACCCGCTTCCTCCTGAAACGGTTGCTGCCAGTGAAGCTGCGGACGCTATTCTATTCGGCTCCGTCGGGGGGCCAAAATGGGAGTCACTCCCACCCGACATTCAGCCCGAGCGCGGCGCACTGCTTCCATTACGCAAGCACTTCGGACTCTTCGCCAATCTCCGGCCCGGCGTCTGCCTGCCGGCGCTGACCCATGCCTCGCCGGTGAAACAAGAACTCATCGCCGACGGCTTCGACGTGCTCTGCGTGCGCGAACTTACCGGCGGCATCTACTTCGGCACCCCGAAAGGGCGTGAAGAACGTGACGGCGAGCCCGTCGCCTTCGACACCATGGTCTATCAAAAAAGTGAGATCCAACGCATCGCCCGCGTCGCCTTTACTGCCGCAATGGGGCGGAAAAAGCAATTACTCTCCGTGGACAAGGCAAACGTGCTCGCCTCCTCCGTCCTTTGGCGCGAGACCGTCATCGAGATCTCCAAGGAATTTCCTGAGGTCCAACTTTCCCACATGTATGTCGACAACGCTGCGATGCAACTCATCAAGCGCCCCGGCTCCTTCGACGTGCTCGTCACCGAAAACCTCTTCGGTGATATTCTATCCGATGAAATGGCAATGATCTCCGGCTCACTCGGCATGTTGCCCTCTGCGTCGTTAGGGAAACAACGCGAAGACGGTCTTTACTTCGGCCTCTACGAACCCTCCGGCGGCTCCGCTCCCGACATCGCTGGCCAAGGCATTGCGAACCCGATCGCCCAAATCCTCTCACTCGCCATGTTGCTGCGATTCTCGCTCGGAGAAATCGAAGCTGCCGACGCGATCGAAGCAGCCGTTGCCAAGACCATCGCCGACGGCTTCCGCACCGGAGACATCGCCACCCGCCAGCCTGGTGAGACTCAAGTCGGCACCTCTGGCATGGGAGACGCCGTTCTCGCCCGCCTCTAATTCAAATCCTTCAGTCGCTGGCGACACCACTCGAGTCCTTCATGGAATTCCTCGCTTTGGGGTCTGGATTTTAAAAGTCCATCCCACAATGTCGCAGCATCCCTGAAGGATTGAATCGCCTTTTCTTTCTGATTGCTGAGCTGCAGCGCATGCCCCAAATCACCCTGCAAATAGGCCGCTGAGCTTTGAAGTTGCTCGGGACGTGGGCCGGTGACACTTGGATTACTTTCTAACTTCCTCAGCAAATCGCCGGCTTTTTGAATGAACATGATTTCTTCTTCACGTTGGCCCGCCATCCCCAGCATCCGGCCCTTTTGCCACCAGAGCAGGGCGAGTCGATAGGAAATCATCGCATGATCCGGGACGGACGCGCGGATTCCCTCAAGCATCCGGATACCCGCATCGTAGTCCTTGATCGCCTCCGCCGAAAGCCCGCGATCACGCTGGATTCCTGCGCGCAAGCCCAGTTGTGAAGCCTTTCTCGATACCGCCTCGACATTGTCCGGTTGCTCGACCACCAGTTGATCCAAGAGCTTCATCGCCTCCCGGGAAATCGATTCCGCGCCCACAATGTCGGCGGACAACACCGCAGCTTCCGCCATCGCCCCGTAACATCCTGCGAGCTCTAACCGCAGCGCGAAGTCCCCGGGCTTGGCTTTCAGCAGCTTGACCAGTTCCACCGAGGCCAGCGATCTAACTTCACGTGCATCGCCCAGATTACCCATCCCTTCGAGAATCGTCGCGGAGGAAAGATAACAAGCCGCCAGCTCGGATCTCAGAATCGCAGCATCCGGTCGCTGATCGGCAATGCGGTTGAGCGCTTGAGTCGCCCGCATCAACTGCGACAGCGCCTTGGTGTCCTCGCCACGGGCGGCCAATAATTTCGCCTCGTTGAAATCGAGAATTGCTAACAACTGATTCAATCGGTCCACATCCACCTCCGTTTGCGGCACCTCTCCAAGGGCCTTACGAGCAGCCACGAATGAATCATCCGCCTCCGGATCCGCTGCGGACTGCTGGAGTAATGCGAGGAGAAGTGCATTCGTCGCCATCCGGAATTTCAACTCGGCATCCATCGGCAGATCTTTCCACGCACTCAAAGCCTCGCCCAAGCGCTTGCTGGCAGCAGGAGCATCCCCAGCGGCCAGTGAGAGTTCCGACAATTGCAAGCGGACTCGTGCTCGCTCATCAGCGAGTCCGTCAATGCTCGCCGTGCGCGTTAGAAAGTCCTCGAAGTATCGCTCCAGCCGTTTCAGACGGAGCTCCCGCCCATCGAGCGGCGGCAACATCCGATTCCCCTTTTCCATCGCCCATGAAAACAAGCGATCACCTATCAGCCGCGATGCTTCGAGCCGTGAGAGATAAAGCTCTCGCTCGTAATGAAGCGTTTGCTGCGCCTCAGCCGTTGTTAGCTCCGCACGGGTCGTGGCAGCCATGGCGGCGTCTCTGGACGCGGCAAGGGTTTTGGAATTAGCAGTTAGTTCTTCCCGTTCACGCAGATTTTGCTGATTCGCCAAGTGCCAAAGCCCACCCAGCAAGACCGCAATGGCCGTCACCATACCCGCAAATGCGAGAACTCTCCATGACCGACGCTCAGCTCTGCGCCGCTGATCCATCAACGTCTCGCGCTCGGCAGTGAGCACCTGCTTGGCTTCCAACTCAGCAAATCCAGCGGCTACCTCGACCATCGAAAAAGGCCGCTTGGCCGGATCCAGCGTCAGACACCGGTCGATCCACTCACGGAAACTTGCCTCAAGCAAATTCTGCGCTTCATCGGGCCATTTCACCTCGGGCTCGGATTCGAGATTCCGCGCGATTTTTGTAAGGTCCGCTTGGATTCCCTCCCGCCGCGCCACTCCCGGCTCTGGAGCCACGAAACTGAACGTCTCGTGGCAGCGCGGAAATTGTCCGGTGAGAACTCGATAGGACAGCACGCCAAACGCGAAAACATCCCATCGATACCCCTCCTCATCCAAGTATCCTGCGGGATTCTTGAGTTGCTCGGGAGACTGATACAACACGGCATCGGTAAAGACAAAGCACTTGGCTCCGGGGATATTTCCCATCGCCCAGTCGCTCAACAACACCTCACCGTCATCGCCGAAAAACACATTTCCTGGTTTCAAATTGCCATGGGGCACTCGCCGTTCGTGCATTTGTCCCATCGCACGCGCCAGCGATCTCACCAATTTCCAAGAATAAGTCCCCGGATGCTCGGCCAAGCCCATTTGCAAATTTCGCGCCTGCGGGTCCGCTCCTAACTCCCCCCCCGCCACCAGCGGCGTCACCCAGAACGGACGCTTGCCCTCGAAGTCAGCCGCCAGCACTCGCATGACACCACTGGGCCACTTGCCGGATTCGAGGCGAGCCGTCATCTTTGCTAGGAGCGTTGTCGAAATCGCATTCTCATCGAAAATTTTCATCACGCAAGCCGCAGCCACATCGTCTTTCGCGAGAAAAACATGCCCACATCCGCCGTGACCGATCAACGATCCTGGTGTAAATCCCTGCAGTGCCAGCATTTCCATCGCCTGTTGCTTTAAGAGATAATCACAGCCACGCCAATAGCGAAAATGGAAGATACCCACTACTGGGTGGATGAGTCACTGAGACGTGCGACATCGTGGTGCTCCGCGAAGCCGTGCCCATGCCCTGATGCTGCCATACTCTGGGCTTGACACGGTGGGCGCACGGCAGGCGGGTTCAGGAATGCAACTTGTCAGTGACATCCGCGTCAGCTCGAATGTGTCGCTTCCGGCCCCTTCTGATCTCATCCAACGCCTACCGCGCAGTGAGCACGACGCGGAATTCATCGTGCAGAGCCGCCAGGAGGTCCGCGATATCATTTTCGGAAATGATTCACGATTTCTGGTGGTCGCTGGCCCGTGCTCGATCCATGATGAGATCGCGGGCCGCGAGTATGCCGAACGATTCGCGGAGCTTGCCGGGCGGGTGAAAGACCGAATCCTGTTAGTCATGCGGGTCTATTTTGAAAAACCCCGCACCACTGTCGGCTGGAAAGGCTTGATCATGGATCCGCACCTGGATGGGTCCAACCGAATCGATGAAGGGCTGCACCTCGCCCGGCAGTTTTTGCTGGAAATCATCCGGTTGGGGATTCCCACTGCCACCGAGTTGCTAGATCCGATCACACCGCAATACATCGCGGATTTGATCTGTTGGTCGGCGATCGGAGCGCGTACCACAGAGTCCCAGACCCATCGGCAAATGGCCAGCGGCCTCTCGATGCCTATCGGTTTCAAAAACGGCACGTTGGGAAATCTCGAACCGGCGATCAATGCCATCAACGCCGCCACACAGCCACAGACGTTTCTTGGTGTGGGTCTGGACGGCCGCGCATCCGCTGTGACCACCACGGGAAACCCGGATTGCCACATCATCCTGCGCGGCGGAGATGGTAAGTCTAACTATGATGTGGCAAGCGTTTCAGCAACGCGTGAATTGCTCCGCGCTCACGGACTGCGCCCGGCGATACTCATTGATGCCAGTCATGGAAACTGTAGCAAGGATCACCGCCTAATGCCCGCAGTGTTCGAAGAAATCGTCCGTCAGCGCGTAGCTGGAGACAGCGCGATTATCGGTGCCATGCTGGAAAGCAACTTGGTAGAGGGTTCTCAAAAATTTCCCCAGCCACTCGATCAACTTCGCTACGGACAAAGCATCACCGACGCTTGCATGGATTGGAAGACGACTGAAGAGCTGGTTTTAGCGGCGTTTTCGGATCTAACTGTTCGTGAATACGTGGTGTGAATGCCCGCCACATTCCCCCCTTTGTGCAGACCACTGAGCATCACATCAAAAAAATCAGGCCAAGAGTGTGCTGGATGAGCACTCCCTCGGCCTGATGGATGAATTACTTGATTGCTAGATTAACGACTATTGGCCGCTCAAGCGGAAGAAGGCTTTGGGCTCTTCTCCCACGAAGGTGACCGGGATACTGAATGCACCGCCTAGGACTGGAGTGGTTTGGACCGGCGTCCAGATCAGCAGGTCGGTGGACATTTCCACGCCGAGGTTACCCGCAGTGTCGCTGCTACCGGTGATGGTAACGGTGAATTCCCCGACGCCGGGACCGGCGACCGGGCCGCTGATGCCCGAGACCGTCGCTACCGGCGGAGTCCCGAGGATGACAGTCACGGTATAGACTTGGGTGGTGAGCGTGTCCTCGGAAGTGACGGAGTAGGTCCGCGGCGTGCTGAAGTCACGGACGTCACCGGAGGCCGGTGTGCTGGTGGCCCGCGGCGAAACCGTGTAGGTCGGCGCGAGGGTAGTCACATCCGTGCCACTTGGCACCGTCACGCCGATGGTGAGGTTGATCTGGTTAATCGTGGTCGCCAGCGAGCCGGCGACGACGAAAGTCAGAATTTTCGCTTGCTTGTGCGGGCCGACAGTCACCGTGCCGGTGCCGGTGAAGTGGGCGTCGTCAATCGTGCTCGCCCCGGAAGCGGTGGAGCCGTAAGTGCCATTTGGCTGGACCACGCCGTTGAGAGTCAACGAGGGCAGGACGTGGTCGCCCGCATAGTTCAACTGGGCTTGTGCGCCCGCGCCGAGGCTCAGCGGACCAGTGCCCAAAGCATTGACATGGGAGGCAGCGATGCGCAGGCCATCGGGAGCCGCGTCCACCGTCACGCCGCCGCTGAATGTATTGTCACCCGCCAAGGTCAGGCCCCGTCGTGCACCGGAGAGGTGGAAGCCGCCGGCACCAGAAACGACGCCGTTTAAGGTCATGTCTTTGGTCGTACCGAAGTCGAAGGCCAGATTCACCAAGCCACCGCTGAGGGTGAAGTTATTGGCCAAGGTTCCGCCTGCGCCGCCGTTGAGGAAGCCTTCGAAGTTCACTTGCTGCAGGTTCGTGCCGCCGGCGAGAGTCACCGAGCCACTGCCCAATGCCGTCCGCGCACCGACCGTGAGCATGCCACTGCTGTGGGTGGTGCCACCGCTGTAGGTGTTTGCGCCACTGAGCGTCAGGTTACCGGGACTCAGTTTGGTCAGGGAGCCGCCGGAAATCGCGCCG